>JANTHO010000030.1 GCA_024762335.1 Acidimicrobiia bacterium
CCGGAACGGCCGGGAGAGCGTCGTCTTGTATGTAGGCGATAACGCGAACGTCCTCGGCCCATTGGATCGTGTTGATTCGGACAACCTCGCCGAACACGAGCGTTCCGAAGGTGAGAGTCAGTGAGATGAAGACGGCGAGAACTGCGCCGAGCACGACCAGGCCGTTCCTCCCGATGTTCGTGAAGGCCTCACGCAGCACATAGGAGAGACGGGTCACGCTTCCACCTCCCCATCGTCTCGGGGTTCCTCTTCCACGAGGTCCTGTTCGACCGCTGCTTCTACAACATCCTCTTCGACCGCTTCGGGTTCGACGATCTCAACGGTTTCAGCAGATGACTCGGTCGTCGACACGGCCTCGGTCGCGACGACCGCCGTCGGATCGCCACCTGTGGTCGCGGTCTCCGGAATCGTGACGACTCCGTCCCCTCCGTCGTCGAACGTTTGCGTCGCCGATGCTCCTTCAACGGAGGCTCCCGGATCCTCGTCGAGACTTTCGTAGACCCCCCGGCTTTCATCACGAAGCATCCGGCCCCGTTCCAACTGGACGACCCTGCGCTGCATGGCATCGACGATCGCGTGATCGTGCGTCGCCATGACGACGGTCGTGCCGGTGCGGTTGATCCGATCGAGGATGCGCATGATCCCGACTGATGTCGCCGGGTCGAGGTTGCCCGTCGGCTCGTCGGCAAGGAGGATGAGCGGACGATTCACGAACGCCCGAGCCACGGAGACGCGCTGCTGCTCGCCACCGGAGAGACGCCGCGGAATCCGGTCGGCCATCTCGGAGAGGCCGACGAGTTTGAGGACCTGCGGTACCTGCGTGTCGATGGCGGAGCGAGACTTGCCCGTGACCTCCATCGCGAACGCCACGTTCTCGTACACCGTCTTGTTCGGCAGCAGCTTGAAATCTTGGAAAACGGTTCCGATCGACCGGCGAAGGTGCGGAACCTTCCACGCCGGCAGGGCGGAAGCGTGCTTGCCTGCGATCCAGATGTCGCCGTTGGTCGGAGTCTCTTCGCGCATCATGAGGCGAATGAGCGTCGATTTACCGGAGCCAGATGGGCCGACGAGGAAGACGAACTCGCCCTTGTTGATGTCCAGGTCGATGTCTTTGAGCGCGACGACGCCGCCGTCGTAGACCTTCGTGACATTCTCGAGTCGGATCATGAAATCCCTATCGCGTTCGTGTGTCCTACCCCACCCGCCAACGCGTTTCCAGGTTACCCACAGGACCCGTTTAGACGGGGGATTGTGGACCCACTGGACGGCAGAACGGTTACTGGTCTGCGCTCTCGCGGCGCCACTGCAGGTAGCCGTCGATCAGCGGATCGAGGTCGCCGTCGAGGACGCCCTGGATGTTCCCGATCTCATGGCCGGTTCGGAGGTCCTTCACCATCTGGTACGGCTGCAGCACATACGAACGGATCTGGTGACCCCATGCAGCCTCGGTCTGATCCCCACGGATCGCATCCACGCGTTGCTGCTGCTCCTGCCTGGCCCGCTCTGCGAGCCGGGCGGCGAGCAACTGCATCGCACGAGCCCGATTCTGCGTCTGGGATCGCTCGGCCTGGCAACTGACGACGACGCCGGTCGGCAGATGCGTGAGCCGGACCGCCGAATCCGTCTTGTTGATGTGCTGACCCCCCGCCCCGGATGCCCGGAACGTGTCGACGCGGAGGTCCTCGGGGTCGATCTCAACCTCTTCGACGTCGACTTCGGGAATCACATCGACGCCGGCGAATGCGGTGTGCCTGCGTGCATTCGAGTCGAACGGGCTGATACGCACCAACCGATGGACACCCCGCTCCCCCTCGAAGATGCCGTACGCGTGATCCCCACGAATCGTGACCGTAGCCGACTTGATCCCTGCCTCTTCACCAACTTGATAGTCGTCGACCTCGAATGACAGATCCGTCCGTTCGAGATAGCGCAGATACATACGGAAGAGCATCTCCGCCCAATCCTGGGCATCGACACCACCCGCGCCGGCATGAACCGACACGATCGCTGCGGAATCGTCGTAGGGACCGAAGAAGAGCGTCTCGCGTTCGAGACGACCGAGAGTGGCCTGCGTCTCCCGAAGTTCGTCCATGGCGTCGTCGAGAGCCGATGGATCGTTCTCCTCGATGGCTAATTCGATCAGTACCTCGGCATCGTCGAGCGCTTCTTCCAGCGCCGCGATCTCCTCGAGGGTGCGTTCATGTCTCGCCAGCGTGCGTGTGACGCGCAGCGCTTTCTCCTGATCGTTCCAGAGATCCGGAGCCGATGCTTGCTCTCTCAGTTCAACGAGTTCGCTCTCCTTGCCGGCGACGTCAAAGGAACCTCCTGGCATCGTCGAGCCGGGAGCGGAGTTCTTTGAGCAGTGAACGGAGGTCGTTCGGTTCCATGATCGAAGAGGGTACCCCTCAGGCGATCATTGAACCTCTTCCGGCCCGGCGTCGCCACCCTGAAGGGTCTTGAACCATTGAGCGCCGGAAGTCCGAGTCCCTTGCAGAGGAACCCCCGCTTCGGTGATGATCGTCCCGGTCTTCGCATCGACGAGATGCGTCCCACGGTACTGCGGAGCAGCCGGGGCATCTTCGGCCCTCGAAGCCTTGATCCTGGCGGCACGCTCGAGTTCGAGGGTCACCAGCTGCTGCTCGATCGCTTCGACCTGCTCATCGGTGATGCCGTGCAATCCGTATGCGGCGCGGACCATGCGGGCCATGTCCGCCCGGTAGTCGTGCCCAAACGAACCGAAGTGCCCAGGCACGGTCACCATCGCGTTCATGGCGTCGATCGCCACCTGGAGGAAGGTGACCATCGGGATGAAATCCATGTCATCGGGCACGCCGCGCCCCCGGTCGCCCGCGAGCCATTCGGGCTTGCGGATCATCAGATCCGGCGAAATCGCAGCGATCGGGTCGTTGTCGTGGCTGAGGATCGTTGCCCTGAGCTCATCCCGAGCCTCCCGGCTCAACGATTCGATTTCGTCCGGGCTGTCGAAAACGCCGACCGACCGCTCCGGCACGAGTTGCGACGCGCCGGATGCCATGCCGTTGCGCGACCACTTGGCCAGGCCCGGCAGACCAACCCAGAGTGCCTTGTCGATTCCGTAGTGGTCGAAGCCATCGATCCCCTGATACATCAATACGTCGGAGCTCGCCCACGCACCGAGGCTCTCCCCGAACACGAACACCTTCGGCCGCCCCTCCGGCGGACGCTCGGCGAGCCGTTGGCGGATACTCCACAGCAACGCACGGAACTGGTGACGGCCGAGAGCGACCTTCTGCAGCGAGAGGAACGACGGGAACCGCCCGTACTGGATCACGCAGGTAGCGATGTCGCCCTTGGTCAGGAACTCGGCGCTCTCGATCATCGTCTGGTCGACCCATCCGGTGCCGGTCGGTGAGACCAACAGCAGGTTCTCCCGGTCGAACGCTCTGGTTCGTTCGAGCTCGGCCATCGCCATCTCGGTCCGACCCATCGAGTACATCGGTTCGGAGTTGTATCCGATGAACACACGGATCGGCGATTTCTTCGCAGGCTCCCCGAGCACGTTTTCGATCATTTCCGGTGAGACGACATCCGTTACATACCGGCGTCCCTGCAATCCGAGATGCTCGAACGGTGAGGCGCTTTCGACACTTCCCGACACGAGGGGCGAGACCGGCGGCATCGCGTAGGCCGGCTCGACCTTCTCGTTCGAACGGCCGATGTATCCGACACCCGCGTTGTAGAGCGTGGAGAAGCCTCCAGCCCAGATCGCCGCGTTTGCGAGACCCCCCAGAACTCGCTTCGACGGACCGGGGCCGAGGTACCGGACGAGGGAGGAGCGGGATGCCACGAACCCTTTGCTGAGGCCGAGCCCGCCGATGTACGCGCCGTACCCAACGCCGAGGGCCGTCGGAAGTTGGTTCTTCTGTTCCACCGGCCACCGCTTGATGACCTGCTTGCGTTCCCTGAGATTCTTCGCTGCAAGAGCCACGAGACCGGCTGTGATCGCGGCGGAGGAAATCACCGGTCGAAGCGGTCCTCTGCGACGGGACGATGCAAACGTGTCCCCGGCGTCGTATGCAGCCCCGGACGCGGATGCGGCCACCGCAGCCCATCCGGCGCTTCGAATCCCCGACTTCCACAACGGCTCTCCGGGACGTTTCGGGATCATCGTGAGGCCCGTCCCGACGGCGGCGATCGCTCCCCGAATCGCGAGCCTGGTCGGCAAAGCGGCACTCGATGGCGTGACCGCACGCGCTCCGCGCTCGACGGTCCCTACGGCGGCCCGAGCGGTCAATCCGCCGAGGGCCATCATGATTCCCTGCTGGATGGACGTTCGCGGCATGAGCGATGGCTCGAACGACGACGCCATGGCGACGCTTTCGAGGGGACCTGCCGGCGACGACAGCAGCGGGTTCGCCACGTCGGCCGCTTTGACGACGGTGTCTTTGATCTCCATGGAACGCAGCCTACTTCCCGTCACACCAGCGGTTCGGCCCCGACGGCCCCATGGCATCGCTTGTACTTCTTCCCGGACCCGCATGGACAGGGAGCGTTCCTGCCGATCTTCTCGGTGGCCCGGACCTTCTGCTTCGGCTTGAGTTGCTGGACGGATTTCGCCGACGAGACCGTGACCTGCGGTTTCGGCGCTTCCTGCTGTTGGACGACGTCGACGTGGAACATGTAGCGGATTGCGTCGTACTTGACGGCATCGACGAGCTCTTCGAAAAACGTGTAGCCCTCGCGCTGATACTCGACGAGCGGGTCGCGCTGCCCCATGGCCCGCAGCCCGATCCCCGACCGGAGATAGTCCATCTCGGCGAGATGTTCACGCCACTTGTTGTCGATGACGGAGAGAACGACGGTCCGTTCGAGCTGACGCATCACGTCCGGGCCAAACTGTTCCGCGCGTTGGTCGTACACAGCGTCGGCGTCCTCGATGTACGCGTCGACCAGTTCGTCCGCGGTGAGGAGATCGGGATCGGGGAACGATGCCCGTCCGATCGTCGGTTCGAAGATCACCTTGATGCGGGTCTCGAATTCGTCCCAGTCCCACTCGGCCGGATCGACGCCCTCGGTCATCTCCAACACCTGGGATTCGATGACCTCGGTTCGCCACTCGGCGAGCAACTCGTCGGTCGCCTCCCCTTTGAGAATCTGGTTCCGCCACTTGTAGATGATCTCACGCTGGGTGTTCATCACCTCGTCGTACTTGAGCACGTTCTTGCGGATCTCGAAGTTCTGTGCCTCGACCTGGTTCTGGGCCCGTTCGATCGCCTTGGTCACCATCCTGTGCTCGATCGGCACATCCGGCGGAACCCGGAGGCGTTCCATGATCGATGCGATCTTCTCGTTCGCAAACCGACGCATGAGATCGTCCTCGAGCGAGAGATAGAAACGCGACTCGCCGGGATCCCCCTGGCGACCGGATCGGCCACGCAACTGGTTGTCGATGCGGCGCGAGTCGTGCCGTTCCGTGCCGAGCACGTACAACCCGCCCTCTTCCAGCACACGCAACCGTGCCTGCTCGGTCTCCTCTTCGAACCGTTCAAGGGAGCGAGCCAGCTCCTCCTCGTAGTTGGGATCGTCCGGTGAGATCTCTTTGCGGATCATGTCCGACTTCGCGAGATCTTCCGGATTCCCCCCGAGCTTGATGTCGACTCCCCGGCCCGCCATGTTCGTGGCGACGGTGACGGCGCCGATCTTGCCCGCCTGGGCGATGATCTGCGCCTCCCGCTCGTGCTGCTTGGCATTCAGGACCTCATGCTTGACACCGCGCTTCTTCAGCGTGTTCGAGAGACGTTCGGATTTCTCGATCGACACCGTGCCGACGAGGACCGGTTGGCCGCGCTTGCTTCGTTCCTCGATGTCGTCGGCGAGCGCGGCGAACTTGTGGTCCTCATCGAGGTAGACGACATCGGCGGCATCGACACGTGCGATCGGACGGTTCGTCGGGACCTCGACGACGGCGAGGTCGTAGATCTCGGCGAACTCCCCGGCCTCGGTCAACGCCGTCCCGGTCATGCCCGAGAGCTTGTCGTACATCCGGAAGTAGTTCTGGAGGGTGATCGTGGCGAGGGTCTGATTCTCCTCTTTGATCTTGACGCCTTCTTTGGCCTCGATCGCTTGGTGAAGGCCCTCGGAGTACCGTCGTCCTTCGAGAACACGACCGGTGAACTCGTCGACGATCATGATCTCGCCGTTGCGAATGAGGTAGTCGACGTCCAGGTGGTAGAGACCCTTCGCTTTCAACGCAACGTCGAGGTGGTGGATGAAGTCGACGTTCGCGTGGTCGTACATGTTCTCAACACCGAGGATCGCCTCGACCTTCGAGACACCGGATTCGGTGACGACGACCTGGCGCTTCTTCTCGTCGACCTCGTAGTCCTCGTCCCTCTGGAGCCGTTCGGCGATCCGGGCGAACTCCCGATACCACTTGCCGGTCTCTCCGACGCGACCGGAGATGATGAGGGGTGTCCGTGCCTCGTCGATCAGGATCGAATCGACCTCATCGACGATCGCGAAGTGGTGTCCCCGCTGGACCATGTCGGCGACGCGCATCGTCATGTTGTCGCGCAGGTAGTCGAAACCGAACTCGTTGTTCGTGCCGTACGTGATCGCCGCTTCGTATGCGGGTTTCCGCTCATGTGGCAACATCTCGGACTGGATCAATCCGACGTCGAGACCGAGGAATCGGTGAATCTGCCCCATCCACTCCGAGTCGCGCTTGGCCAGATAGTCGTTGACCGTGACGAGGTGAACTCCATCTCCGGAGAGGGCGTTCAAATAGGACGGCATCGTGGACACGAGCGTCTTGCCTTCACCGGTGCGCATCTCGGCGATCATCCCGCGTTGGAGTGCGCCGGCCCCGATGATTTGCACGTCGAAGGGTCGTTGACCGAGCGTGCGTTTCGCCGCTTCACGAACGACGGCGAACGCTTCTTCTTCGAGATCTTCGAGGGACTCGCCGGCGTCGTACCGGTTGCGGAACTCGACCGTCTTGGCTGCGAGGCCGGCATCGCTCAGTGTTTCGATCTCCGGCTCCCACGTGCCGACGCGTTGAGCGAGCGCCGTGAGCTCCTTGAGATTCTTGCCCTCGCCGATGCGGAGCGCCTTTGAAAATATGGACATAGAACCCGATGATACGGGGGCAAGGCCGGTTGTTCGACACGTCGTTTTCGACACGCAGGCCCCGACCGGATGATCGGTCGGCTCCGGAGGCTACTGCGCCAGGCTGATCAGGTCCTCGCGAACGGCGTACAGCACGGCCTCATTGCGCGAGTGGAGGCCGAGTTTGTCCAGGATGTTCCTGATGTGGTTCTTGACGGTGTTCTCCGAGATGTAGAGAACCTCCCCGATCTTGCGGCTCGTCTGGCCCTGAGCGACGAGTTGGAGCACCTCGAGTTCCCGACCGGTGAGGACGGGCTTCCGCGACATCAACAACTCCTGGTGCCGGAGCAACTGCCTCGTCACATCGAGGAGCTTCCCCGCCATGTTGGGGGACACCGCTGCTCCGCCGGTCTCAACCGACTTGAGCGCTCCGACGAGGTCATCGAAGGGGGCGTCTTTCGTCACATAGCCGCGGGCCCCTGCCTTGATGCCGATCAGCAGATCCTCTTCGGACTCGCTTGCGGTGAGGAGCACGACCCGGGCTCCGGGAGCGACGGCGGTCAGCTTCTCGACGACGTCGAGTCCGGAAACGCCCGGCATCAGGATGTCGAGCAGGACGAGATCGGGTTGGAACTCCTCGGCTGCGGTGACCGCTTCCTCTGCGCTACCGGCTTCACCAACGATGTCGAACCCTGCGTCCCCAAGCGCTGAAGCCAGGCCCGCACGGAACAACGGTACGTCATCGACAACAAGCAGTCTCTTCATCTCGCTCGGCCACCCCGGCTCGGTTCTATTCCGGTTCGATCAGACCGAGGTCGCCGTCGTGGCGGTTGTAGATCACCGATTGCTTGCCCGTGTCCGCATCGAGGAAGACGAAGAAATCGTGACCGATCATCTCCATCTGCAGAGCAGCTTCCTCGACCGACATGGGCCGCAACTCGAAGGTCTTTCTCCTCACGACCACGGCATCCCGGTCATGATGGTCATCGACCGGTTCGACGAGCGGGTTGAGGTCTTTGTGACTTGCCTTGCGCGATCGCTGGATGAGTCGCTCTTTGAGCTTTCGGAGTTGTCGCTCGTACTTCTCGGACGCGGTGTCGAGCGCTGCTCGTGCGTCGAAGGCATTCGACTCGACGCGTACGATCTGCGTCCCGGCCTTCGCAGTGATTTCGACCCGGTACCGGGCATCGGCCTGCCGCGGATTGCCGTTCTCGGAGAACTCGACATCGACGTCGGTGACGTCGTCGAAGATCCTTCCGGCGTGCTCGACCTTCTCCATCGCGAGTTCGCGGATGTCGTCTGCGACCTCGGTGCTCCGCCCGTGAATCCGAACGTTCACTCGTGCTCCTCTCCGTCTCGATTGTGGCCTCTTCCGGGGTCCCGAACGCGCGACAGTTCGACGTCGTCGATCATGCGGGCGCGGAGGGTGTTCCGATCGTTCGGACCGCGGGACGGGTGAACCGTCACTGCACCTCCAGATGGGCCATCGCCTTGTTTCACTCTACTCGCGATGGTCCCGGTCAGCGCAAGGGTCGGAAGACCCCGAAGGGTGACCGAGGCGGCGAGCATGGTTGCCCCGGTCGTGAGAACGTCGTCAACGAGGACGGCTCCGCGAAAAACCGTCCTTCCCGACGCTTCGAACGACACGGCGTCACGTTCACTCCTGGATCGTCCGGCGTGCCGACGCCACCACCATCGCGAGCGCAGCGCAGGGATCACGGGCAGACCGGTACGGTTCGCGACGCCGGAAGCGAGGATGACGGCAGGGTCTACGCCGTATCGGAGGACGCGGAGCCTCGCCCTGGGAACCGGGATGAGCGCCGTTGCCGACGACGGAAGCCGGTCGGCCATCGCTTCGATGAGCGGGCCTGCCGCCGCGGTAACACCCCGATACTTCAGCGCGTGCACGAGAAGCCGTGCGGGTCCTTCGTGGACGAAACCCGCCACGCCGACCAGTCCGGACCCCACCGTGATCTCAGGGGCCGGTCTCAACTGGAGTCGACATCGTTCGCACAGCGGTCCATCGGACGGCATCGTGCATGCGAGGCAGAGCATGCGGCGAACCTATCTCGCCGGTGGGACAGAATCCGTGGCGCCGGCTGAGGACCGTCTGCTAGGTCCCCTCTTCCCACGAGTCGAGATATCGGACCTGCTCCGGTGTCAACGTCTCGAGGCCCGCGCCCATCGCTTCGAGTTTCAGTCTCGCGACCTCTTCGTCGAGTTCGTGTGGAAGCACGTATACGTCCGGCACGAGGTTCTCTCCGTTTTCAACGAGCCACTCTGCGGCGAGCGCCTGATCTGCAAACGACATGTCCATGACGTCGGCGGGGTGGCCTTCCGCTGCTCCGAGATTGACGAGTCGCCCCTGGGCAACGACGATGATCCTGCGCCCGTCGGCCAGTTCGTACTCTTCGAGGTTGTCGCGAATCTCGCGTCGGGCGACGGCCATCTCATCGAGACCCGCCAGATCGAGTTCGACGTCGAAGTGTCCGGCGTTGGCCAGAATCACGCTGTCTTTCATCACGGCGAAGTGCTCCGGTCGGAAGATGTGGATGTCGCCGGTCACGGTCAGGAAGACATCACCGATCGGCGCAGCCTCCGCCGCCGTCATCACCCGGTACCCCTCCATCGCTGCGGACAGGGCACGGATTGGATCGACTTCGATCACGACGACGTTCGAACCGAGACCGGCAGCGCGACGGGCGACTCCCCATCCACAGTCACCGAAACCGGCGACGACGACGGTGCGGCCGGCGAACAAGATGTTGGAGGCTCGCAGAATCCCGTCGAGCGAGGACTGCCCCGTTCCGTGCCGGTTGTCGAACAGGTGCTTCGTGGCAGAGTCGTTCACGGCCACGACGGGGTACCTCAGCACGCCGTTCTTGGCCATGGAGCGCAGCCGCAGGACACCGGTGGTCGTCTCTTCGAGACCGCCGAGAATCGGCTGGGTGGTGCGCTCTCGATGCAGGACGGTCGTAGTGTCTGCGCCGTCGTCGAAGACGATATCCGGATCCGTGTCCAGGATCGCGTTGATGTGACGGTAGAAGGTCTCGGAGTCCTCGCCGCGGACGGCGAATACGGAGATGCCGTCGTCGACCAGCGCCGCCGTCACATCGTCCTGCGTCGAAAGCGGGTTCGAAGCGCTGAGCGCCACCGATGCGCCGCCCGCCCGCAGGGTTTTCATCAGCACGGCAGTCTCCGTCGTCACGTGCATACACGCAGCGACTTTGACGCCTTCGAGCGGACGCTCGACCTCGAACCGCTCGCGAATGGCGGCGAGGACCGGCATCCTTCGGTCGGCCCACGCGATACGACGTCGACCCTCCGATGCGAGTGACGGATCGGCAATGTCGTAGTTCATGATGTTCCTTTCGCAAGCATGATCTTGAACGATTCCAGGGTTTCAACGGGCGTTGGATCGATTCCCGCCGCTTCCGCCATTGCAACGGATGCCACGTCACCAACAACGGTGAGGCTGAAGAAGCGGGCAAGGGCGCCTTCCCCACTCGACCGCACGTCTCCGATTCGCTTCACCGCCCCCGAGAGGACCGATGCAGACAAGTCGAGACGCCGCTCCACGCGCGGATGTTCGGCCCCGTCGCGCAGATAGATGATCCCGAACGGCTCGCTCGACCCGCGCTGCCAGCCTTCAAGTTCGTTGTGGTTCATCTCCGGGACGACCCCCGCGAACGCCGGTCGTTTGGCATTCTCATTGATCTGTGTCTTCCATCGGTATGCCGCGGTCGAACCGACACCGTGACCGCCGTAGATCACTGCGGTGCGGCTTCCGAGGCCTTCGGCGAGTTCGCGTCCGAGCACCACGGCGGCGCCGCCGCCGTCGTCGAGAAGTCGGTCGAGCACCCCGGCGGCCTCCGTAAGCGACGCTGCAACATTGGAAATCTGTCCGGCGGCTCCGAGCATCGCAGCGACCGCGGCCGTCTGGTAGCCCACGCCTGCACGGGGTTGCAGACCGCCCGGCACAGCGAGGTAGGGGATCCCCCGTTCCCGTGCGATCTCTCCCAGCCGGCCTCCTGAGGCTACGGCAGCGATGTCGAGTCGGGCAGCGAGCGCCTGATCGACACCCGACAGTACCTCTTCGGTGTTTCCCGAATACGACACAGCAATCACCGTCGCACCGCTCTCAACTGCCCAAGCCGGCAGCCCGTATCCACGGTGGACGATGATCGGTGTGCGCGGATCGGCGGCTAACGCGCCGACACTCGCCGCCATTGCCGAACCTCCCATTCCGAGGAGAACGATCGGTCCTTCCGGCCGCATCGGAACCGGTTCGCGCCCGATCCCCCACCGGAGCTGCTCCGGCAGCTCGAGGATGTGGCTGAACATCGTCATCGGCTTGATGGGGTGGCTTCTTCGATCAGCATGACGGGAATCCCGTCACGGACCGGGTACTGCAGCCCGCATGCGGTGCACACGAGTACCGGCGGCTCGGCCTGCTCGACGAGCGTTCCGGTGCACGACGGGCATTGCATGATCTCGAGCAATGCCGGGTCGATCAGATGGTCGGTCACGTTCCCTCCTCGATGATCGACGCGACCGCAGCGACGAGTTCGTCAACCGCGGTGTCGTCGGGGGCTTCTGCATTGAGTCTCAACTTCGGTTCCGTATTCGACGGTCGCAGATTGAACCATCGGTCACCGAGATCGACGGTCATTCCGTCGAGATGATCGATTCGCGCATCCGGGAACGCTGCCGCAACGGCCTCCGTTGCTGCCGCTTGATCGGCAACATCGAAGTTGATCTCACCCGACCCGGCGTACGGCTCGTACCGGACTCGGAGTTCGGAGAGGGGAATTCCCGCCTCCGAGAGGACCTGCATCAACACCAGGAGCGCGAGGATCCCGGAGTCTGCTCGGAAGTTGGCGCGGAAGTAATAGTGGCCCGAGTGCTCGCCACCGAAAACGGCACCGGTCTCTTTCATCACCTGTTTGATGAACGAATGCCCGACGCGGGTCCGGATCGGTGTTCCGCCCGAGGCCAGGATGGTTTCGGGAACGGCCTTCGAGCAGATCAGGTTGTGCACGATCGAGGCGCCCGGTTCACGGTGCAAGAACCAGTCGGCGATGATCGCCGTCGTCGTGCTGCCGGGGAGCGGCTTTCCGAGATCGTCGATGAAGAACGCTCGATCGGCATCGCCGTCGAACGCAACACCAAGATCGGGATGCTCTGCATCCATCAGCGCCAGCAGGTCGGTGAGGTTCTCGGGTCGGAGCGGGTCGGCGGGATGATTCGGAAACGTTCCATCCGGTTCGAGGTAGAGGCCGATGAGCCGGGCTGGGAGCCGTTCGAAGACTGCGGGGATCGCGACGCCGGCCATCCCGTTGCCACCGTCGGCTGCGACCGTCAGGCCGGAGAAGACATCGACGTCGACCACGCTGAAAAGATGGTCGACGTATCCCGCCAGGATGTCGACCGTCTCGACCGTACCGCGCTCTCCTCGATCTCCAATGCCGGAGCGCGCGATCTCCTTGATCTCCCTGAGACCCGTGTCCTCGCCAACGGGGGCGGCACCGGCGAGGCAGAACTTCAGCCCGTTGTATTCGGCGGGGTTGTGAGACGCCGTTACCACGACGCCGGGCAGGTTCATCGCCCCGGCAACGTAGTAGAGCGCATCGGTCGTGATCTCGCCGATCGCGAGCACATCCGTGCCGGCAGCGGTGATGCCGTCTGCGAGGGCTTCCGCAATCGACGGAGACGAAACCCGGCAATCGCTGCCGACGGCAATCCGATCGACGCCGGTGTACACGGCGAAGCCGTAACCGATTCTGCGTGCGGCTTCCTCATCGATCTGGTCGGGGTAGAGGCCCCGAACGTCGTAGGCCTTGAAGATGGTATCGAGATCCATGGGAGGATTGTACGGTGAACGGGGAACACGTCGGACCCTGTTCCCGTTCCCTTCCTACACTCCCGCTCAATGGCCACCGACATCACTCCGACGCTTTCGGTCGTAATCCCCGTCCACAACGAAGCCGACTACCTGCCCGGCGCCCTCGCCGACCTGTTCGACGAGCTCGCCGATGTTCCGGTCCCGGTCACCGTACTGATCGCGGAGAACGGTTCGACCGACGGAACGGCAGACGCCGTCAGAGCATCGATTCCCCGATATCCGGGACTCGAACTCCTCACACTCCCGACACCGGACTACGGGGCCGCAATGCGTGAGGGATTTCTGGCGACGAACGGGACGTGGGCCATCAACTTCGACATCGACTACTTCTCCGGCGACTTCCTCCGCTCCGTGCTCGAGATCGGCGACGCTGCCGACATCGTGCTCGCATCAAAACGAACCGAAGGTGCCGACGATCAGCGCGGAACGATGCGCCGTTTCGCGACGTGGACGTTCAATCAGATTCTCCGGTTCGTGCTCTCATCCGGAGTATCAGATACGCACGGGATGAAAGCGGTTCGTCGTGAGGTCGTCGAAGCCGTCGCCCCTCAAGTCATCTCGACGCAGGATCTCTTCGACACCGAACTCGTGGTCCGTGCCGAACACGCCGGCTACCACATCGCAGAAGTCCCCGCGGTCGTCGAAGAGAAGCGGGAGACGAAGAGCAGCCTGGCCAAGCGGGTTCCGCGAACGCTCAGGGGTGTGTGGAGGATCCGCACGGACATGCGTCGCTGAGCGACAGGTCACACGCCTGCGTCGGTACGTTCCCGATCCTTGATCGCCTTGCCGAACACGAGATCCCGGTACGACGCGAATTTCGGGATCAGGATCAGGAGCGACGTGACGAGGTAGACACCGTTCGCCGCGATCTTGGACAGAGGACCGAAGAACACCTCGGCGATCCACATGGTGCCCGCGGTCCCCGCCCACGCAGCGAGGTTCACCAGATAGAAGTGGAGCGTCTCCTTCCCCGAGACCTTCCCGTCCTTCAGCTGGAAGGTCCAGAAGCGGTTGAGGAGATACGACATGAACGTCGTCAAGGCGAACGCGACGCTCACGGCGAGCACCGACCACCAGCCCATCCAGAGAAAGATGTTGAAGAGGGCGAACGAAACGATCGTGTTCGCAACACCAACGAAGCCGACCTTCACGAATTGTCCGAAGGCCTCGCGTGTGAGGAACGTCGACAGGTAGCGTTTCATGCTTCGACCCCGTGCGTTGTGAGTTTGCGGCGTCGGTAGGCGTAGGCCGCCAGTCCGGCGAGCGCCAGGATTGTGATCGTCATACCGAGGTTCTCGGCACCTGTGTTGTCGAACTCAAGGACGACGTTCTCGCTCGTCGGCACGACAACCATGATCGACGGCGCCGCACGGTACGGGCCGTCCGCCCCTTCGACACGCCAGTTCGGGAAGTACGAGACTTTGACGAGGTGCGGCACACCGACCGCGGTGGTGGTGAACGAGATCCGGTGATCCTCGGCGACGACGTTGCTGACCGCGCCGGCGGTCGCATACGGGACCTCAGCGTGCAACCGCTCCCCGACCGTCTGGACCCGCCTCCAGGTCTCCGGCCCATCCTCGACCATCCACTTGTCGAGGTTGTCCACGTCGTCGTACCACTCGAGTGAAGGTTCGAGGAAGTCGCCTCCGCCGTCCCACACAACCGGTTCGTAGGCGGCAACGTCGATCAGATTCGAATCGGGGAGAGCGAACACCGTCCACGGTGGAGCCACCCCGATAGTGACGAGGCCGGCGAGCCGTGCCTCCTCCGCCCCCTTCTCCGTGAAGCTGACGTAGTAGTCGACGTTGTAGACGGCGAGGTGCTTGATGCCGCGTTCCATGTTGAGGCCGCGGTAGTTCAAGCCGCGTACCGGATTGGAGGGCCGTTCACTGACCTCCGAGGCGTTGAGGAAGTGGAACGGCGTCGTCAGCGAAGACTCGAAGAACAGCCCTTCCATCGACGGGTGCCCTTCGCTCCAGTACGGGAAGAGCATCAGCGCCATCGGAGTTCCGTACTTGTTCATGTCCGAGTTGGCTTCCCACATGATGCGACCGGGCGGAAGCGTGTCGACGGTCTCCATGAGGGCCCGATACTCGCCGTAATCGGCCTTGCCCTCGTATCCCTCGAAATTCCACTTGACCCATCCGGGAACGTCGTGGATCGAGAGCACCGTTGCGATGATCACGATGGCGCCGGCACCGAGTGTCGTCGCGATCAACACCGTTCGCCGCAGCGGCACTCGTCTCGAGATCTCGATCGCTCCCAGACCGAGCGCGACTCCTGCGAAGAGGTAGATCCCGAAGTACCAGTAGGGAAGGAGCCGGGCGTTGTAGAGCATGGTGATGCCGAGCTTCGGGAGCAGGAAGTACCCGACCAGGGGAAGGAGCGTCAGCCACACCAGAACGGACACGTCGTCGCGCCGGAGCATCGTCCAGATCAAGCCGACGATTCCGAGGACCAGCACGGGGATGAATTCTCCCGGGAACGGAGAACCGGGGTTCGTGTCTCCGATGATGTTCGTGACCGGCGCCCATCCCATGTCGGTGGTCAGGCCCTGGAACACCCGTATGCCGAGTGGGAGCGCCCAGAACGCGCTGAGGGCGAACCCGACGAGCCATGAGGACACGACGGTGCGGGGGCCGTTCCTACGGAACAACAGAACGGCAGACGCGACCACGACAATCATCGTCGTCACGATGTGGGTCATCGCCGTCAGTGCGAGGAGGATCCCCGCCCACGGCGTGAACCGTCTTCCGAGCCGTGTATCGCGAACCACGAGTCCCAGGTACACGATTGAGAGCGCGAACGACCACGAGAATGAGTACTCCCCCGCCAGCGTCGACTTGATGTTGGCACCGAAGATCGAGAAGCTCTCCATGAACACGAACATCGAGCCGGTAAGCGCCCCGAGGGCCGCAACGGGGCGGGAGAATGCAAGGAGCCGGAGGAATGCGTATGAGGCCACAGGGAGGGCAACGAGTCCCACGATGGTGGCCAGCTTGAACGCGACGCCGTATGGGATGAAGAGATCGACGATCACGGTGAACAACGCCGGGATGGGGAAGTAGAAGTAGAGAGCCGGGAAGCCGGCGTACCAGGCATCCGACCATCCGAACAGCCGGCCGGAAGGCAGAAGTTCCTCGCGGAGGATCTGCGGAAGCAGCACGTGCGCGCCCATGTCTCCCCCGGTGGGCGTGTTGGCGACGAGGATCTGGGGGAACCGGATGAGCGATCCCGACCCGATCACACCCAGGACGCCCGACATCACGAGGATGATGAGGACCGTTGGAACCCCGATGAGGGTCAGAATCGCCCACGACGGCACGCCGCTCGGATCCGCGGTCTGTTGCGGATCCTGCATACGCTCATCGGCGGCGGGCACGGTCGGAGCGGTCACGTGCGAGAGGCTAGGAGCACCGGGGCGAATACCGGTCGCGTTCGAGACCCGCTGAGATCTCCGGGACCCGGATCGCGCCTACGGCTGGCGTCGAGCGACGTCGACGAGCGCGTCGAGATCGAGATGCTCCCCGTCGCGGTCCCACCACTTCGATTCGCACCGGTGGCAGGAGCAGAAGATGACCTCCGAGCCGTCCGGAAGCGTCAGTTCGATCTGGATCACCGACTCCTGGCCGCATGTGCTGCACCGGAGTCCCTGGTTCGATGTCTGCCTTCCCATGCCGACATCGTAGCGTCACGTCTGGCCCAGCGCCTCCGGAACATCTTCAAGCTTCCCGAGGTACCGGGACCGGCGCTTTCCGTCCTCGTTCCAGTATGCGTACCAGTAGGGCCCGTGTGGGCATCGCGTGCAGTTCTCTTTGCCACACCGAACCATCTGCTTGCGCAGCTTCACTTCGGGGCCGGAGCCCGGAAGTTCCACACCTCGACCTTCGAGGCGCGCCTTTGCCAGGATGTAGAGCCTGCGCAGTTCGTGTTCATCCATCTCCCTCACGGCTTCGAGGACGTCACGGTCGATGGACATGCATCTCCTCTGCTAGACCGGATCCGGAGTGAACAAGGTGGGCTGCGATCGACGGTCGTGGAGGATCCATCCTTGCGGCGGTATAACGCCGTCGGCGTGCTTCGTGCAAAGCGGATACCGGGTTCCGGGATCCGCTGCGCTCCCACGATCGACGAGCCAGGCTTCACGCCGGTCGTAGGCGTACGTGAGACAAGACGTCGAGATCGATGAGCAGCGAACGCAGTTCATGGCCGCGCGAAGTTAGGGGTCGCACGCGCCGGGTCCAAGGATTTGACGCCGTTCATCCGATACCGACGCCGCCGATGAACGCCACGCCCTGAGGACCCGCGATGGTCACGGCGACGGAGATCGGCACCTCCGACTCGACGAGCATGGCAGAGTTCCCCGTCTCGGAGATCGGAGGGATCGGCACTTCCGCGAACGTACCGGCCGGAACGACGATCTCCGTGACCTTCCTGGCCGACACACCGATCGGCGTCACGGACACGGTGGCGTCGTCCGCGGATGGATTCAGGATCCAGATGGATGTGTCTGCTCCCGGTACGACCCCGAGTCCGGGTACGAGCCAGCGTTGGAGTGCGTCTGCGTTGCCCGGCATCGCGGCCAAACCGTCGTAGATCGTTGGTTCGGAGGGATCCCCATCGGCCGTGGTGTCCCCCGTCGTGTCCGATCCCTCATCCTGAGCGACCGTCGTAGCGGTCGTTTCTCCTTCACCTGCTGTTCCATCATCCTCCGACGATGCCGCATCCGCGCGGGGGAAGGTGCCTTGTGGTGCCGCTTGAACGACGGCTCCGATGGGGGCATTCGAGCGGACCCGGACCGCGAACGGAGGTTCGGCGAGATCGGAGAGATCGATTCTGAGCGGCTCGATCGGAGAGACGATCCGTCCATCGGCGTCGAGAATCGGGCCGTCCTCCGTGAAGAGATCGATCGACACGGTCGCTCCAACGCTCCCCGTGTTCGAGATGACGAGCGTCGGATCCAGTCCGGGCAGGCTCGTCACCGGGAAGTCCCACGTCGTCGACTGGCCGATGCCCGGCCAGGACGCCTCATCCGTCCCGTTGTTGAGAACGAAACTGGGGATGACAATGCCGCTCTCCGATTGGATCGTCAGGGTGATGGAGTCAAGGAAAGGAATCACCCGGGAGAGATCCTCGGTGACCCAGGAGCGTCCGGGGACATCGAGGCTCTCGAAGCCGGCGAGCGGGGATCGGCCGAATTCGGTGATCGCCTCGATCCCGACCTTGGCCGGCTCGGAGAAGGGGTTGAAGAGCTGCAATTCGAGCGTGAAGCCCTCGGCCGTGATCCCTCCGACGAGTTGCCACTCCTTCGGCACGGACACCACGCAGCGGTCGCCGGTGAGCATGTCCTCCGACCACATCGCGGAGGTGACAACGGCCGGCCCGTCGTCGAACTCGACGATGCCGGGAGACACCCCGCGGCGTGCGATCTCGCCGGTGTCGATGGCTCGTGCACCCGGACCCGCGAGACGCACCTCGCCGACGTCCGGCTCTTCAGCCGGGTTCGGATTCGGGAGAGTGACGGTCGCGTTCACATTCAGCATCGAAGCCATTGCGAATGTCGAGTCGCGTAGGGCTCCGGCCGCGGCCCACGAGCAGTACCAGGCACTCGGATCGCCGGTCGCTGCACCCGAGTCCGGCGCGAGTGTTCCGAAGTCCGGCGGCCGCTCATCAACCGGACCGGTTTGAGCGAGGGCCAGTGCACCGACAACCGCAACAACGACGATGGCGAGGACCCGCCTCATCCGAATCTCCTTCCGACCCAGGAGAGCAGACCGAGCGCCGCCAGCCACGCCACGGCGGCTATCGCTTCGGTGCGGCGTGACTCGATTGGATCGAATCCGGTCCATCCGGCGGCCGCAGTGACACCGTTCGCCCAATCGACCTGGCTCCACTCACCCGGTCCCCAGCGGTCGTTCGCGTTCTCCCGCACTACGAGTGATCCCTCGAACTCTTTCGTTCCTTCATATCCGGTCCCCGTCCGGGTCCAGTCGGTGCCCGCCGTGCTGAGCGCACGGACCGCGTGCTCGGCTTCGTTCTCGAACGTGCTGTGGCCGAGTCCGCCCCCAAGCGGCACGATGTCGAGTTGGCCGTCGAACGCCGTCGCCCATGCCCGCCCGTATGGGTCCATCTCGTCCTCAGGGACGATGACGATCCAGCGGACTCCGAACGACGCCAGCAGTTCGCCGGCACGGGTGGTCTCGCCCGCGATGATCGTCGAGAGGGCTTCGGCGAACGCATCGTCGCCGATTCGCTTTACGGCGAGGTACGTCTCCCAGGATTCGGGCATCGGAGCCGATATCAGCCGGTAGGCGGCGCCGTCGATGAGCCTGTCGTCGCCGGGCAGATCTCCGGGACCGCCGAGGACGAGGATGCGCGAGGCAGATGGGTCGCCCGGTCTCGCAGCAGAGAAGCCGAATGCGTCGCGGAACTGATCACCGGGATAGCCTGCCCGTCCCCCGACCAGGGTCACTGCGGCCGTCGCGACGATGAAGACCGAAGCTGCGACGGAGATTCCGACGACCAACCGTCGCCACCCACCGATCTCGCTCGAACGCGTGATCGATTCAAACGATACGCCGACCACGAGTGCGAGGCCGAGCGACATCGCCGCCAGTCCCGCGGCCTCGATCTCCCTCCCGGGTCCGAAACTCGAGGATCGGGCGACGAATGCACCGACCGTCGCAAGGATCGCCCCCCAACCTCCGACGATGGCGAGACGCCGGGGAGCAGCGATGAGAACTGCCAGCGCAGCGACCGCAGCCACCGTTCCGGTGACGACGGGAACGGTCCAGAACGCGTCACCATCGGTGACGAACTTGACCAAATCTGCGGTGTCGATCCAGGGCACGAGCACCGGTGCGGCGAGGATTGCCCCGATGAGCGAAACGGCGAAGGCCCGCCAGGCTCGACCGTCGGTGAGATTGAACAACGCCCACATGAGCAGCGCGGCGGTCGGGACCACCAGCGCGAGCGGGGCGAGCGCGCCGGTGATCGCCGCGAGGGTGGCGACGGCGGCGAACCGTCCCACGCGGGCGAGAAGCGACGACGGGAATGGAGCGACGGCGAGCCGAAGAACCCACGGGATGATGCCCATCGCGAACGTCATGCCGACGGCAGTTTCACCGGCCACGGCCTGCGCTGCGGGTCCGGCGACGTAGACAACCCCCGCGAGGGTGCCGCCGACCGCTCCGACACCCCATGTACGGAGCAGCCGGACCGTTCCCCAGACTCCCAGACCCCACGAACCGGCGGTCAACACGTATTCGGCGAGCCGCCGGTTGTCGAAGAGCACGGTCTGGATCGCACCGGCGAACCCGATGATCGGTCGCAGGGGCTCGATCGAACCCAAACCCGCCGGATTCCATCCCCCGGCGTAGGCGGAGATCGCAGCCGGACCCGACTCGCTGAACGGCAGGCTGAAACCAACCGCCGGCAGGCCAACGGTCCAGATCGATCGGGTCGCCACGAGGATGAAGAGGAGGGACACGGCGCCGACGATGAACGCAGGGCGGCGCATCTCCTCGCCGATGGCATCGACCGAGAGCCGATCTTCGCCGGGGAGACGTTGCCGGATACGATCCGACAGTTCACCGACAACGGTCTTCAACGCGACCGAGCCGCCGATCTGGTATCGGAAGAGCTCAGAGTCCCCCACGACCCTTCCCTTCCTCGCCGCCCGACGCTCGGAAAGCGTGCCCGGGAGTTTCAGGAGATTCCACAGCCAGGCGCGGATCCAGTGGAAGAAACGCCAGCGACCCAGGAACAGCGACAAGAACGATTGGACGAAACCGGAGATGAACGCCATCGGTAGCGCCCAGAGGAGCGTCATCGGCCCGTACACCTTGATCATCGAACGAATCCGAGCGGCGCGATCCTTCCATCGATCAGACCCAACGCCGGCATCGGGGGCAAGTACCTCGGAGGACGGCGCCACGACGACACGGGCGCCGCGAAGTCGTGCTCTCTGACAGAAATCGATCGAAGCGGCCAACGGCGGCATCGACATGTCCGGACCGCCGAGGCCTCGTGCGAGGTCCTTGCGAACCAGCAGCGATTGCCCGCCGACCGCGGCGACGTCGCGTACGACGTCGTATTGGCCCTGATCACGCTCGTCCTTGTCGAATCCCGTGTACGGCGTCTCGAAAACGTCCGTCGCCAGGCCGGATGAGAGGAGATGATCCGGATTCGCGATGTCGAGCACCTTCGAACCCGCGACCGATGCGTCGAGCCGGTCCGCCGCTGCCACGAGCGAGCCGAGCGCATCCGGACGTGGTTCGGCGCCTTCGGTCACGATCCACAGGTGGGTCGCATCATCCGCCTTCCCCACGGCGCCGCTCATCGCCGGCATCCACTCGACGTCTTGACCTGTTGCGGCGTGACGGGCCTCGGTGTCACCGCCCACGACGCTGATCCGCGCCACTCCGTACACTTGACGACGAATCGCCTGAACGGTTGCCGGAACGCCGGTGCCGTGCCGCGCGAAGATGACGGCCGAAACAGAAGTAGGGGTCGAGCCCTCCGGAGATTTCATGAACGACGCCATTCAAGGACCGAACTCGTCATATTCCAACCCTTTCGCCGTGCTGCTCGCCGGTGGCGTCGGAGGAGCCCGTGCTGCGCGAGCCCTTTCAACGGCATT
Organism: Acidimicrobiia bacterium; assembly: GCA_024762335.1. GTDB lineage: Bacteria > Actinomycetota > Acidimicrobiia > Spongiisociales > UBA5794 > JAHEEL01. Next base: position 21,633 of record JANTHO010000030.1, read on the forward strand.
TCGCGATGACGAGATACTCGTCGTCGGAAATGTCGGGGATGATGACCTGATCTACGGTGTTCACGTGTCGGCCGACCTCGACACGGTCGTGTACACGCTTGCCGGGATTGAAGGTCCACACGGCTGGGGAATCGAGAACGACACGTTCACGGTGATGGACCACCTCGCCGATCTCGGCATCGCGACAACGTTCCGACTTGGGGATCGCGACCTCGCCACGTGCCTCGTCCGAACGCGGGAACTGGATGCCGGGGGGTCGCTCACCGACGCGACCGAGATGATCCGCTCGGCCCTACATGTGCCGATCCGGATCCTCCCCGCATCCGACGACGAAGTCAGGACGCGTATCAAGACGGCACGAGGCGAATGGCTGGCCTTCCAGGAATACTTCGTCACACGCGGCCACGCCGACGACGTTTCCGACATCGTCTACGTCGGCGCAGATCGAGCCGAGCCCGCTCCCGGAGTGATCGAGGCGATCGAATCCGCAAACATCATCGTCATCGCCCCGTCGAACCCGCCTCTCTCGATCCATCCGATCCTGGCCGTCCCGGGGATCCGCCGGGCGGTCGAAGCGAAGGATCGCGTGGTTGCCATCAGCCCGCTCTTCGACGGCAAGGCCTTGAAAGGTCCGGCCGATCGGGTCATGGCAGCGATGGGGCTTCCCCCCGGCAATGCCGGTGTCCTCGCCGCCTACGACGGTCTCATCACGGATCTCGTCATCGATCTCGCCGATGCGTCCGACATCAACACCCTGTCCGGTGCTGTGCAGGTCCATGCGACCGGAACGCTCGTCCGCTCGTCGGAGCAGGCCGAGCGCTTCGGCCGATGGTTCTGGGAGACATTCCGATGACGCTCGAGATCATCCCGGTCGTGGGCATCCCGGAGGTCGAACCGGGGGACGACCTCGCATCGATGATCGTGACGGGGTTGTCCTCCTCCGACGTGACTCTCGAACATCGCGACGTCGTCGTCGTAACGCACAAGGTCGTTTCGAAAGCCGAGGGTCGGATCGAAAGGGCCTTCGATGACCGCGCCTACCGCGAACTGGCGGAGAGGGAAGCGCTGTCTGTCCTCCGGCGCCGCGGAGATCTCGTCATCACTCAAACGAGACACGGTTTCATCTGTGCGAATGCGGGGGTCGATCGGTCGAACGTCGAGGAGGGTTGGGCCGTCCTCCTGCCGATCGACCCCGATCGAAGCGCCCACCGTATTCGTGTACGTCTCGAACGAGCATCGGGCGTGTCGCTCGCGGTGGTCGTGACGGACACGTTCGGTCGACCGTGGCGTCGGGGACTCGTCGATGTAGCGATCGGAGTCTCGGGCCTCCCTTCGATCCTCGATCTGAAAGGGGAGATGGATGCAACGGGTCGGGTCATGAACGTGACGGAGATCGCCGTCGTCGACGAGATCGCCGCGGCTGCAGATCTCGTGATGGGGAAATCCGGAGGTATCCCCGTCGCCGTCGTTCGCGGGCTCGAACTGACGGGTGACGGTAGGGCCACGGACCTGGTTCGTCCGCCGGAGGAGGACATGTTCCGGTAAGCGGCTTCTTCATCCACTACCGTCGGACGATGCCCGAACGACCTGAGATCGAAGCGTATCTCCATGCGTTGAGGCCCCGTGTCGTGGGGCGAACGTTGAGAGCCGTCCGCATCGCAAGCTTCTCCGTGCTGCGCACGTACGATCCGCCGATCGACGCCGCACATGGTCGAAGAGTTCGGGCGGTGACCCGTCTGGGAAAACGAATCGTTCTCCACCTCGACGACGACCGCTCAATCGTCATCCACCTGATGGTGGCGGGGCGTCTCGGCTGGCTCGACCCCGCGGCACCGATCCGGCGACGGGGCGGTCTTGCCGCATTCGACTTCGACAACGGATCGTTGATGCTCACCGAAGCGGGAACCCGGCGCAGGGCATCACTGCACTTCGTCGACGGCGACGGGCTTGCCGCTCTCGACCCGGGAGGTGCGGAAATCGACGATCTCGATGCCGTCGCCTTCGCCGAACGGATCACCAGCCGGCGGTGCACGCTCAAGCGGGCACTCACCGATCCGACCCTCCTGTCTGGGATCGGAGGGGCATTCGCCGACGAGATCCTGTGGCTGGCCCGACTGTCACCGACCCAGCTCACCACGAATCTCGACGACCGCGAAACAGCCCGCCTCCACGACGCGGCGACGACCACGCTGAACGAGTGGGTGGCTCGACGCGTGGAAGAGACCGGGGACGGCTTCCCAACCGATGTGTCCGCATTCCATCCGGACATGGCCGTACACGGCAAGTACGGTCGACCGTGTCCGGCGTGCGGTGTGCCGATTCAGCGCGTCGTCTCCGGCAAACGGGAAACGAACTACTGCCCCGGATGCCAGACCGGTGGGAAAATCCTCGCAGATCGCGCGATGTCGCGTCTCCTCAGAGACGACCGGCCGAAGACGATCCGGGACCTGCCGGAACTCGATTAGCGATCTTCACTGGTTTCTGCGGAACCAGTCGATCGTCTGCGCAAGGCCGTCGTCGAGGTTGGTCCACGGCTCCCAACCGAGCGCCTTCTGCGCCTCGGACGGATCAAGACATGACCTGCGCTGCTCGCCGGCCCTCTCTGCTGCGTGGTTCGGCCGCACCGACGATCCGACGATCCTGGCCATTTTGTCGTACAGATCTACGACGGTCGTCTCGGTGCCCGTTCCGATGTTCAGGTACCGGCCTCCGCCCTGGAGCGCCGCCCGCCAGCACGCGTCGGTGACATCCTCGACGAACACGTAGTCCCGGGTCTGGAGACCGTCGCCGTAGATGGTGGGCGTTCGTCCTGCCAGAAGATCGCCGGAGAAGATCGCAACCACTCCGGCCTCGCCTGCGGGATCCTGCCCTGGGCCGTAGACGTTGGCGAATCCGAGCGATACGTAATCCAGTCCGGCCGACCGCTTGAAGTAGTCGAGGTAGTCATCGACGACCTTCTTCGATACGCCGTACGGGGAATCGGGGTGTCTCTCCACCGTCTCCGGCGTCGGTATGCGGTCCGTGTCGCCAAATGTGGCTCCGCCGGATGATGCGAACACGACGCGATCGGCTCCGGCGTCACGTGCAGCGAGCAGCACGTTGATCGTTCCGAGAACGTTCGTCGAAGCGTCGGCGAGCGGATCGGCAACCGAAGCGCGGACATCAATCTGGGCGGCGAGGTGGAACACGACCTGGGGGGTGAAACCGATGAACACGTCACGCATCTCGGGGACGCGAACGTCGATCTGATGGACGTGGACCCGGCCACGTCGGCGCGCATCGGCCAGTCGTGACAGCATGCCGGTCGAGAGATCGTCGACCACGAGCACCTCTGTGCCTTCGTCGACGAGTCGATTCACCAGGTTCGATCCGATGAACCCCGCCCCGCCTGTAACGATCGCTTTGCTGATTCCCATCAATCCCTCCGGTTCGTCGGAAGGCTAGTGACATCGTGCAACCGTACTTCTCCGCTTCGAACGGCAACGACGCCGTTCGGTGTTTCGACGAGGAGCGAGCCATCATCCGAGATCCCGACCGCCCGTCCGGCTCCACCCGCGTACGCGACCGCGCGACCGATCGTGTCGCAGGCACGCCGGTACTCTGCAGATCCCCATTCGTCCGGAAACCGCTCCATGCGGTCGAGGAATCGTTCCACCCACCCCCGGGCGAGATCGCCGCAGGGCACGGAGAGATCCGTTGCGGCATCGAGCGCGGTCGCCCCCTCCATCGGCGAGACCCAGGCGATGTTCACACCAACCCCGACGACGACCGGCCCGTCGCCCGCCTCAACTATGATGCCTCCAACCTTTCCGGCATCGAGCATCAGATCATTCGGCCAGCGGAGCGCGACCCGCACTCCCGCGAGATCTCCGATGGCCTCTCGAACGGCAAGACCGGCCACGAGCGGAATGAGGCTCAGCGACTCCGTTGGACAGGCCGGATGAAACGCGAGTGACGAGTACATCGCTCGGTCCGCCTGGACCCAGTCCCGACCGAGACGACCGCGTCCCTCCGTCTGGTGTCGGGCCGTGACGAGGACCGCACCGGATGCCGGACACCGGCGACGAGCCTCATCCTGGGTCGATTTCGTCGATTCGAGTTCGACAACTGCGTATCGTGTAGCCAATCAACCGCCTTGCGAGTCGAAGATGAGCCTACCGGGAGCACTGTGAGCACCGACGAAAGAATCAAGAAGCTGCGTGTCCTCCGCGAGGATGCGATGGCACCGGCGAATCAGCGTGCCATTGATCGACAGCACGACCTCGGGAAACTCACAGCAAGGGAGCGCATCGACCTGCTTCTCGACAAGGGATCGTTCCAAGAACTCGACCTTTTCATGCGTCACCAGGCAAGCGGGTTCGGTGTGGAGGACCACCGGCCGGCGGGTGATGCGGTCATTACCGGCTACGGCACCGTCGATGGCCGAACCGTGTTCCTCTTCGCCGAAGATTTCACGACCTACGGAGGCAGTCTCGGCGAGGCCGTTGCGGACAAGATCTGCAAGGTCATGGATCTTGCGATGGAGAACGGTGCCCCGCTCATCGGCATCAAGGATTCCGGAGGGGCGCGGATCCAGGAAGGCGTCGTGGCCCTCCACGGCTACGGGCGGATCTTCGAACGCAACGTCCGTGCCTCGGGGGTCATCCCCCAGATCTCGCTGATCATGGGCCCGTGCGCCGGTGGCGCCGTCTACTCGCCCGCGATGACCGACTTCGTGTATCAGGTCGAAGAGACGTCCCACCTCTTCATCACCGGACCGGAAGTCATCAAGACAGTCACCGGAGAAGACGTCACCATGGAAGAACTCGGTGGCGCTCACGCACACGCCACACGTTCCGGTGTGACCCACTTCGTCGTCCCGGATGACCGGTCCGCCATGGAAGAGGTCCGTTACCTCCTCTCGTTCCTTCCGCAGAACAACATGGAAGTTGCACCGTTCTTCACACCGGTCGACAGGCCGGATCGAATGGATGAGCAGCTGACCACGGTCATCCCCGACTCTCCGAACCAGCCGTACGACATGGTCGACGTCGTGTCATCCATCGTCGACGAGGGCGAGTTCTATGAGGTCCACGAAGACTTCGCTCCGAATTTGATCGTGGGATTCGCCCGTCTCGACGGCTACACGATCGGCGTGGTGGGGAACCAGCCGGCTGCGCTCGCAGGCACGCTCGACATCGACGCATCTGCCAAGGGTGCACGATTCGTCCGCTTCTGCGACGCGTTCAATATCCCGCTCGTGACGTTCGTCGATGTACCCGGGTTCCTTCCCGGGGTCGGACAGGAGCACAACGGAATCATCAGACACGGCGCCAAACTCCTCTACGCCTTCTCCGAGGCGACCGTCCCACGCGTGACCGTGATCACGCGCAAAGCCTACGGCGGGGCGTTCCTCGTGATGAACTCTCGCGCTGTTCGGGCCGACATTGTGTTCGCTTGGCCGACCGCCGAGATTGCCGTCATGGGGGCACAGGGGGCCGTCAACATCATCCACCGCAGAGACTTGCGCGATGCCGACGACCCGGAAGCGGAGCGCAGCCGGTTGGTCGATGAATACGAAGATCGGTTCAACAACCCGTACGTCGCCGCCGAGCGAGGCTACGTCGACGACGTCATCGAGGCCCGAGAAACGAGGCCCCGTCTGATCCGTGCCCTGTCGATGCTTCGCAACAAGAGGGAAGCGATGCCGCCGAGGAAGCACGGCAACATCCCGCTGTAGACACACCATCCGGAGAGTCCGACGGCGACGGTCGTGGCTCGATGCTGTGCCCGTTTCACGGTCGGCACGTCCAATGAGCCCACGGTGCGGCACCCGTATCGAGCGAGTAACCGACGAGCCAGGCCGCCGCGGCGATGTTCGCTTCGGGTTCGTACGGTGACGATCCGGCGAACCCTGCCTGCTCGGACGCATGTGCCCAGGTTCTGGAGATGAACTGGAAGAGGCCGGAGGCACTGGATCGCCGGTTTCGCGCGCCGGGATCACCGTTGGATTCGCAGTCGATGATCGACAGCGCTTCCTCGACACGATCCGCGGGGAAGTAGGTCTCGACCAGAGGACGCCACCGTTCGATCGGCCCGGAGGCTGGTGTCGATGACCGTTGCGCCAGCGCATCCATCGCGCGCCGCTCGGCGTCGCTCGCGTGCTCGGCCGCATCGATTGCCCGCTGCATCAGGAAGTCGCCCTTCGCCGACGCCCGTGCCGATCGCGTGTCGGTCGACTCCATGATCCCCAGCACGATCGCGAGAAGCGCATCGTCGTCCGGCGCAACAATCATCCCCGCCCGCTCACCGGTCGTGGCGATCGCCAGGACGAAATCTGTAGCCGCGTCGACAAACCGTCCGGCGTCGCCGAGGCCCATACCGGTCAGCCGAGCGAGGGAGTCGACCAGGCCGCCTCGCCTGGCGAGCACGGCGGCGCCGGCCGATTCGCGCGAGATCTCAGCAAGCGTCTGCGTTTCAGCGATCGCTTCGGGCACCGTTTCGCCGCTCGCGGCGAACGCGCTCACGCCCGGCGCAATGGCGAGACCGAACGCGACGAGCATCACGATGAGAAGGCGGGGGTACCGCATGGGGAAGCCCATGAGAGGATGAAGGCTATGGGGGTCGTCCGGGTATCGATGTCATTCGTAACCCGACATGTGGAAGCCGGGTCGGATCGGGGATGGGCCTGTTCCCCTTCCGACGTTCCTAGGATGCTGTCCGTGAAATCCGTTCTCATTGCGAATCGCGGCGAGATCGCCGTCCGGGTGATCCGTGCCGCCAGGGATCTCGGTCTGCGATCGATCGCCATCTACTCAGAACTCGACCGGGATGCCGTGCACGTCGAAATCGCAGACGAGGCGTGGAACGTCGGGCCTGCACCGTCGGCCGACTCGTATCTGAACATCGACCGGATCCTCGAGGTCGCGCGAGAGTCGAATGCGGATGCCATCCACCCGGGATACGGCTTTCTCGCCGAGAACGCAGGATTCGCGCGGGCGGTCGTCGATGCCGGTTTCATCTGGGTCGGGCCACCGCCGGGCGCCATCGCCATGATGGGCGACAAGATTGCGTCGCGTGTCGCCGCCGCCGAAGCGGGTGTTGCCGCAGTTCCCGGCACGATCGAACCGCTGACCGATGTCTCCGAAGTTCGTTCCTTTGCGGATGAGCACGGCCTCCCGGTTGCAATCAAGGCGGCACACGGTGGTGGAGGCAAGGGACTCAAGGTCGTCCGGCAGGCTGAAGAACTCGATGCCGCTTTCGAGAGCGCGAGTCGCGAGGCGGAAGCCTGGTTCGTCAATCCCGAGGTCTACGTCGAACGCTACCTCGATATGCCGCGTCACATCGAGGCACAGGTGATCTTCGATACCTTCGGCAACGGGGTGTTCGTGGGAGAGCGGGATTGCTCGCTTCAGCGCCGCCATCAGAAGCTCGTCGAGGAGACACCCGCTCCCGGCTTCACGGACGAGCAGCGAGCAACACTCGAGTCGGCGGCCCTGGCCGTTGCCCGTGCGGCAGGGTATGTGAGCGCGGGAACCGTTGAGTTCCTCATGGACACCAACGGGGACCTCTTCTTCCTCGAAATGAACACGCGCATCCAGGTCGAGCACACGATCACCGAGGAGACCACCGGGATCGATCTCGTCGCCGAACAACTGCGCATCGCAGCGGGTGAGCATCTTTCATTCGACACGGTTCACCGAACCGGCCATGCGATCGAATTCCGTATCAACGCCGAAGACGCCTCGGCCGGATTCCTCCCGTCTCCGGGCACCCTCTCCACCTACCGGGAACCGTCCGGCCCCGGAGTTCGCGTCGACAGCGGTGTGCGCACCGGCGCGAGCATCTCCCAGTACTACGACAACCTCATCGCGAAACTGATCGTGCGCGGTCGCGATAGGGATGAAGCGATCCGGCGTTCGATCCGTGCCCTTTCCGAATTCGTGATCGAAGGTGTCGACACCACGATTCCCGCCCATCTCCGGATCCTCGAAGGCCCGGATTTCGCTGCGGGGACGATCCACACCCGCCTCGTGGAAGACACGATGGACTTCAGCGACCTCGGCGCCACCGCGTCGCCGGCGCTCCCCGAAGACGAGGAACTGCGTCAGCGCGAGATCACTGTCGAGGTCGGTGGCCGTCGCTTTGAAGTGAAGTACTGGTCCCAGGTCATCGCTTCCACCGGCTCCGGGCAACGACCCGCCCCCCGCCGGAAAGCTCCCAAGCTCGAGAAACAGCCATCGGGGGCAGAAGGCGGCATCGTTTCGGCTCCGATGCAAGGCACGATCGTCAAGGTCCCCCATGCGGCAGGGAGCACGGTTCGAGCGGGAGAGCCGGTCTGCGTTCTGGAAGCGATGAAGATGGAGAACGAGATCAAGGCACCCATCGGCGGCGAGATCGTCGACCTGCGCGTGCAGCCGGGCGATACCGTCACACCGGGCGCCGTGCTCATGGTGATCAAGTAGCCGCCGACCCGCCGTCCCCCTCCTTTCGCCGCCGTCCTCTCCCCCTCAGCCTGAATCCACG
>JANTHO010000031.1 GCA_024762335.1 Acidimicrobiia bacterium
TCTTGGACCCGTCGTTGTGGATGTTGGCCATGACGACCGGGGTGAAACCGCTGATCATCGTCGCGGCATCGGCGACGGGACCGTCTGCCCCGCGGATTGTGGTGAGTGGCGTTCCGTCGGTGTGAATGACGGTCCAGTCGAACTGTTCGGCGGCCGGGCCTTCGGAGGTCGGGATGTGGCACGTCTCGCACGACATCACCTGCATGTGGCGCTCCGAGAACGGAAGCCACTCGTGCGACGTGGACGGGTCGTGGCAACTCGTGCAGGTACGCATCGTGTTGTCGTACTCGGGAGCGACCGTTCCCTGTGCCGTATCGCCCTTGGCGAATTCGTGGATCGGCTGATACAGGTAGTCGCCGGGGGACTGGCGCCGGGGGTCGAAGATGAGATGGTCGGGCCTGGTGGCGTCTTCCTCGGCCACCTGAGCGACGTCGTTCAGGGAACCGTGGCAACTCACACAGTCGACGCCGCGTTCGGCGTGGATGTCCCACGAGCGAGTGAGATGATCCTTGTCCGCAAAGTTGAGTCCGGAGTCGGAGAGGCGCTGATCAGAGAACACCTGTCCGGTGGTAAGGGTCTGCCAACCGTCGAGCAGGTCCGAGCCCGCTATCGGGTCGGTGCCCATGTGAACGACACCATGACAGATTCCGCACGATTCGTTGCCGGCACGTCCGATCGGGAGTGTGGTGTTGTCGACCGTGTTGAGCGGCGGGGTGAAGGCCTCCGGGTTCCATTCCCAGCCTTCGGCACCTTTCGTGACGAGATCCGTGTGGGCGAGTGTGGCGGTGTTGGCCCAGTCGAAGTGGCCCGCCTCGAGTTCAGCGACGCGAGCGTCGTTGTCTGCGATGGGGACGTGGCAGAGGAAGCAGTTGAACTCCTCGACGCCGGACTCCTGCCAGTCCCAGGGGATCGGATCGCCGGTTGCGGGATCGAGGATGCTCGCTTCGGGATTCGAAGCGTCCGGGGCGAGGCTCTCGAGGGGGAATCCATCGCGTGCCGTGGTTGCCGGACCGCCTCCCGCGTGGTGCTGCCCGATCGTCATGATCCATTGGGCGGTGCTCATATCGAGGAGGTCGTCCCCGGTCGGGGTGAGATACGAGTATGACGCCGGATTCCAGCGTCCGAACAGGCCGTTGGATGTATCCCAGGCTCGACCCGACCCGGTGTCTCCGGGTGGTGTCATGGCGTCCAGTCCGACGGCGGCGTGGTAGCTGTGCTCGACGATGAAGTCCGAGTCGTGGCATTGACCGCAGGTGATGATCGTCGAGATGGGTTTGCCGCTGTCGATGACGTTCGCGCCCTCCCCGTCGAGGAGGGGGAACGACGGATGCATGACGCTGCCGCTCGGTGGCTCCGGCGCGGGCGGGTTGACGAGGTTCTGTACCTCGTCGGGTGGCACCTGGCCGCCGCCGAGCACGGTCACGACGGTGACCTCTCCTTCGTCGGCGGACGTCGCAGCGGCCGTCGGCGAAACGTTGGCCGCTGCGAGGAAGGTGGATGCGAACAGGGCGGTGGCGCCGAGGGCGATCGCGGCGCGGCGGTGTCTCATTCGTTGCCTCCGCTCAACGTGCGTCGACCTGCGGTGTCCATCGGATCCCCGTCGTAACCGAGGGCCTCCCAGTCCAGGCGGCCGTTGTCCGAGTGACAGGCGGTGCATTGAAGAGCCTTGGACGACGGGGCGACCATGTGGTTGAGCGGCCAGTACATGTCGCTTCGGGCGAAGTCGTAGGAACCCGAGTACTCCATGCCCGTGATTCGGGCGCCGGTCTCAAGGGCGAGCGGCCAGTCGAACTCGACCCAGTAGCCGTCCTCTCCTGCGAGTTTCGGCTGGATGAAGTAGTTATTGACCGTGTCGTACGGCTGCAGAGCGCGGTGGATCTTGAACGGCTGGATCTTCGCCGACGGGTCGTCGATGCTGCCGTTCGGGTAGTTGAGCGGGGTGACACCGCTCGGGTCGAGTGGATCGCCGAGGAGGTACCGGTCGGCGGTGCCGTTAAACCAGAGGTACTCGGGGATCACATGCGTGTCGTAGACGAAGCTGCCCTTGATCTTCAGGTACTCGTGCGGATTGTCCGAAACGCCGTCTTGCCCGGCGGTCGACCAGTCCCACCAGAGCTTCGTCGGATCCTTCACCGCGTACTCGGGGATGTGGCAGGTCTCGCACGCCACCCGGTCCGTGTGGGCGTTGAGGCGGTCGTCCTGGTGCGGCGCCGAGTCGTGGCAGTCGGTGCAGGCCACCGGATTGTCGTCGACGAGCTTCACTGAGGTCATCGTTCCGGGGATCTGATGATCCTCCGTCTGGTGGCAGTCGACGCACTGGAAGTCGAGGACACCCATGTGATAGTCGATCGTTTCATCCGGGTGGATGAGCGTGTCGTCGATGTCGCCATGCTTGACACCGTTTCCGCCACCACCGTCGGCGTGGCATGTGGCGCAGTTGCCTCGCGTCGGCCGTGCGACGCTCTGGGCGGCGACGGCGAGGTCGGTGGCCTCGGCCGGATATCCGGAATCGGCTTTGGCATACTGGCCGGATTGGTCGTGGCAGACGAGACAGTCGATCTTCGTCTCGTCGGTGAAGTCGAAGGTGCTGTCCTCCCAGCCGTATCCGGCATGGCACGTCGTGCACTTCGGTTCGTTGCCCTGGATGCCGAGACAGAAGTTGTTGAGCGAGTTCTTCTTGCCGAGGGCAACCGGCTCATCGCGCCCCGGCAGGGAGACCGGCGGGTTCTCCCACAGCCAGTGCTCGCTGTGGAGCATCTCGGTGCCGGCGTCGGCGTGGCATTCGAGACAGGCCTTCGTTACGTCGGAACCGGTCTCATACGGGCCGGGCATCAGCGCCGCGTGGTTGACGTGCGGCGGGGGATTGGGAACGTTCGACCACGGGTCTGCGATGTCGACGGCTTCAACCTGGTGACGGACGCCGGCGAAGATCACAATGGGACCGATGATCAAAATCGCGATGGCGATGATTCCGATGATCCAATCACGCTGCTTGTGATCGTCCGCCTGTTCCGAAGCCTCCGGCTCATTCGTCGGGGTCTGGTCGGTGGATGTCATCGTTCGACTCCACGGTCGCCACAGGGGGCGGTCGTCGGGTCAACTTCGTTGCTGCCTATCCGCTGCATCAGAGGTCGCCTCCGTCGTTCGACAGAATGCTAGATCGCGAACACATCAATGTGAATTCGTTCACAAGCTCTCCGCACCAAAACCCATATGTACAAAGGATCGGTCCGAACAAATAGGGAACATGGACCCTATCGCGAAGCCGACACGTTGTCGGCTTGACACGAACCCAGGGTTCTCTGCGCCCTATATGGCGACGTGGACCCGCGGTATGCGGAGGCAACGGGGCGCTCGGCGAACCGCGGGCTTGCAACGCCATATACGAGGTCACGAACCCTGGGTTCGTGACGGGGAGGTGGGGTGCCCCAGGCAGGAATCGAACCTGCGCTCCCGGCTCCGGAGGCCGGTGCTCTATCCCCTGAGCTACTGGGGCGCACCGAACGATTGTACCCTGCATACCCTCACAACTCCCCAGGCTGGATTGGCGGTATGTCCCTTCTCTCAGACCTCACACAACGATTCGGCGATGCGTTCGCCGCCGTCGGTGTCGATCGCTCGGCGGGTCTCGTCGTCCCGTCGCAGCGACCCGAACTCGCCCAGTACCAGTGCAACGGTGCTCTCGGCGCGGCGAAACGGATCGGGCGGAATCCCCGCGATCTGGCTCAAGAAGTCATCGACGCCCTCGACGACCGGTCGATGTTCGACCAGCTCGACATCGCAGGACCCGGCTTCATCAACATCACAGTGACCGACGACTTCCTCGCCGGATACGCCGAGGCGATGGAGCACGATCATCGCCTCGGACTCGCCGAACCGGATCCCCGGCACAAGGTGATCGTCGACTACGGCGGTCCGAACATGTCCAAGTCGATGCACGTCGGCCATCTCCGGGCATCGATCATCGGCGAGAGCCTCAAACGGCTCCTCCGCCTCTCCGGCCACGCCGTAGACGGCGACATCCATATGGGCGACTGGGGAATGCCGATCGGCCAGCTCATCATCGAACTCGAACGGCGACAGCCCGACCTCCCATACTTCGATGCCGACTTCACCGGGCCGTATCCCGAAGAGTCGCCGGTGACGCTCGACGATCTGTCGGAGATGTACCCGATCGTGGTCGAGCGGTGCAAGAACGATCCGGAGGAGGCGGAGCGGGCTCGTCGGGCCACGTTCGATCTGCAGAACGGCCGACCCGGCTACCTGGCGCTCTGGCGCCACTATCGCGACGTCTCGGTCGCCGAGCAGAAGAAGGACTTCGAGGCGCTCGGCGTCGAGTTCGATCTGTGGCGCGGGGAGAGCACCGTCCACGAACGGCTCGCAACGCTCGTCGATCGGCTCATGAATGATGACGGCCTTGCCCGCGAATCGGACGGTGCGATCGTCGTCGACGTCGAACGCCCCGACGACAAGAAGGAGATGCCGCCGCTGCTCCTCACCCGGTCGGACGGCTCTTACCTCTATTCGACGACCGACCTGGCGACCCTCGACCAACGGGTCGAAGAGGGATACGACCTCATTCTCTACGTCGTCGACGCCAGGCAGGGGTTGCACTTCGAACAGGTCTTTCGGGCCGCCCGTCTGTCCGGCATCGCTCCCGACACGGTCGGTCTGGAGCACATCGCGTTCGGAACCGTCAACGGGCCGGACGGAACACCGTTCAAGACGCGTGAGGGCGGTGTGTTGCGCCTTGCCGACCTGATGAAGATCGTCACCGACGCGGCGAGGGCCCGGCTCGATGAAGCCGAGATCGCCCAGGATTACCCGCCGGAAGAGCGCGAGCAGATCGCTAGGCAGGTCGGTCTCGCTGCGTTGAAGTTCGGCGACCTCTCCAACCACCGGACGTCCAACTACGTGTTCGATCTCGATCGCTTCACCTCGTTCGAAGGCAAGACCGGGCCGTACCTCCAGTACGGGGCGGTGCGGATCAAGTCGATCCTGCGGAGGGCGAACGAAGCCGGAATCGAACCCGGTCCGATCATCGCCCCGACCATCGAACAGGAGCGGGGACTCATCCTGCGCCTCCTGCGGTTCCCCGAGGTGATCGGCCGTGCCGTCGATGTCCGTGCACCGAATGTGCTCACCGAATACGCGTACGAGGTGGCGACCGACTTCAACCGCTTCTACGAGGCGTGCCACATTCTGCGTGAGGAGGATCCGCAACGGCAGGCATCGTGGCTGTCGCTCGTCGACCTGACGCTGGGCATCCTCACGATCTCGCTCGAGACGCTCGGAATCGAAGTGCCGGAGAGGATGTAGCGCTGTGGTCGTCCCCCCGCGTCGCTGCGTTCCGCGTCCCCCCGCCCTCCTCCTGAACCCACGGTTGGTGGCCGGCAGATTGGCGGAATCACATTCCCGACCGATGTTTCAACCGATGCCGGGGTTCACAGCAAAGGTGGGGAGGCGGACGGCGTTTCGTCTCCACGACGCAGTGGGAGCGTCTCGCGGATCCGTGGATGGAGCCAGCTTCGATTCGGCCTCTTCTGCCTTCGAGAGGCCCCCTCTGCCCTTCGGGCATCTCCCCCACCTCGGCGGTGGGGGAGAAGGGGAACTGGTCCCATGGCTCAGGGAGATCACGGATAAGGCTCGGCGGTGGGGGAGAAGGGGAACCGGTCCGATGCCTCAAAGAACCTACGGATTGAACCCGGCGGCCGGGGGACAGGGTGGCGAGATCCGATGAACGCGATTCCGCGATCGTTGCTGCCGGATTCGGCTGAGGCTCATGACGGACGGCTCTTCGTCGGTGGGGTCGACACGATCGAGCTCGCCGCCGAGTACGGAACGCCGTTGTTCGTCTACGACGAAGAGCAGATCCGTTCCCGCTGCCGTGAAGCGGTCTCGGCGTTCGGGGACGGTGTCGCATACGCGGCCAAGGCGTTCCTGACGACGGCGATGGCGCGCCTGGTCTCGGAGGAGGGGATGCACCTGGACGTTGCGACGAGCGGTGAGCTGTTTGTCGCACTCAACGCCGGCGTGCCGGCGGAGCGGATCGTCCATCACGGCAACAACAAGACCGTGCCCGAACTCGCGATGACGCTGGAGGCGGGAACCGGCCGGATCGTCGTCGATTCGTTCGACGAGATCGATCGGATCGAGGGACTCGTGGCGGACGGGGCGGCGCCTCCGAAGGTGTTGGTGCGCGTGACACCGGGGATCGAGGCGCACACACATGAGTATCTCCAGACGGGGATCGCCGACTCGAAGTTCGGGTTCGGCCTTGCCACGGGGGATGCTGCAGCCGCCGTCGTTCGGATCCGGGAATCGGAGGCGATGGGTCTCGTCGGCATCCACGCCCACATCGGGAGCCAGGTCTACGACGTCGAATCCTTCCGCAAGGCCGTCGAGACGCTTGCCGGGTTCGTCAACCCGCTCGATCTCCCCGAGCTGTCAATCGGGGGCGGACTCGGCGTTGCTTATGTGACGGGCGAGGAGGCTCCGTCGATCACGGAGTGGGCGGAATCGGTTCATGAGGCAGCTGCCGATGCCGGCGTCACAGCGCGTGTCCTCGCCGAACCGGGGAGAGCGATCGTTGCAGGGGCCGCCGTGACCCTGTACACGGTGGGGACCGTCAAAGAGATCCCCGGCCTCCGCACGTATGTCTCGGTCGATGGAGGGATGAGCGACAATCCCCGGCCGAGCCTCTACGGCAGCGGATATGAAGCTTTTCTCCCTCGATCCGTCGACGCTGAACGGCCGAACCACGTGCGGATCGTCGGAAGCCACTGCGAATCGGGTGACATCATCGTGGCCGATGCTGCCGTCCCGGACGACCTGACGGTTGGGGACGTGCTTGCGACACCCGTCACAGGGGCGTACGGCCATTCGATGGGCAGCAACTACAACATGTTCCGCCGCCCGGCCGTCGTATTCGTCCGCAACGGCACCGCCCATCTCGTTGTCCGACGCGAAACCCATGAGGACCTGATCCGCCGGGACGCCTGACTTCGGTTCGGGACACCTCGTCGATAAAGTGGTGCTCGTTTCGACTGAAAGTGCGTGGGTGGAGCGAATCCGGCGGTATCTGTCCGAGAATCGAGCCTTCGTTGTCGTCTTGGCAGGCGCTCTCGTGGTGAGACTCATCTGGCTGATGGTGGCGCAGCCGACGCCGGTTTCGGACTGGCATGCATACCGACAGCTTGCGGCGGATCTCATCGATCACCGGCAGTTGGGCTTTCCGGAAAGAACGTCGTTCTACCTTCCGATGTATCCGGTCTACGTGGCTGCCTGGACGCTCTTCTCTCGATCGGCACTGTGGCTGGGATTCAGTTCGGTCGTCCTCTCGACAGTTTCTGTGGGGCTCGTATACGCGACGGGTCGTCGGATCTACGATCAGAGGCGCACAGCCGTCATCGCCGCCGCGCTCTTCGCCTTTCTTCCGATCTTCGTGCTCTTCAGTCCAGTTCTCGCAACTGAGCACCTCTTCATCGTGCTGATGTTGTCTGTGATGCTTGGCCTCGTTCACATGAACGTTGGGAACAGAGCTCTGGACGTGTTCGTAGGCATCCTCGCCGGTCTCGCAATCCTGACCCGAGGGGAAACGGTCTTCTACATCCCGGCCGTTGTGCTTTTCGTCTGGCTTGGTTCCGCGGTGCGCGGCGTTGGCGAACGATTCAGAGCGACGCTTCTCATCTTCCTTGGCATCGTCATCGTTGTCGGTCCCTGGTATGTCAGGAATTCCGTCATAGCCAGCCCGGACACGGGGCTGTCTGCAGGCGCCGGAATCAACTTCTACTTTGCCCACAACGACTCGGGCCTCTATGGCTGGTATCCGGAAGGAAGTCCGTTGGAGGGCCTCAGCACCGAAGAAGCGAATCGTCGCGGGTGGGAGCTCGGATTCTCGTATCTGCGAGAAGATCCGTCGCATCTCATCCGGGATATCGGGTACGGGACGGTCGAACTCATGAGGACACCCGAGTACGCTCTGTTCTGGAGCACGCGGGGGCTAGAACCGGGCGGTGATCCACTCGACCCCGAGTCGTTCACCGACCGGGATGTGCCGCTCGGATGGCTCCTCACCGCCAGCCTCGCCATTGGGTTTCTGATCGTTCTCGGGTGGGCATCACTGCTCGCATACCGGCGGTGGAGCCGAGCGATCATCTGGCTGGTGATCCCCTTGATCGCATCGAGTTGGGTGCTGCGCACGGTGATCTATTGGGCGAAGCCTCGCTATGGCTACTTCATACACGTGATGCTCGTATTCCTGGCGGCGATCGCGCTTTCGGCGATTGTCGATGCGAATCAGAAAGTGGCGCGTCCCGAGTCGGCCTGAACACTCTCGATCGCGGCACCGGTCTATCGTTCTGGGATGAACACTTCGATCGGCATCGGGGTCCTGGGGGCCGGGACCGTTGGGGGGACGCTCATCACGCGTCTCGTGGAGGATCGGGCAGCCATCGCTGCGAAGACCGGTCTGGATCTGCGGGTCCTTCGCGTCGGCGTTCGGGATCTCGGCAAGGAGCGATCGTTCTCGCTCGAGTACGGGAGTGTCACCGGCGATCTGCAGAGCATCGTCGATGACCCGGACATCGACCTCGTGGTCGAGTTGATGGGAGGGCGCGAGCTCGCCGGCGATCTCGTTCTCGCCGCCCTCGAAGCCGGAAAGCCAGTCGTCACCGCCAACAAGGAGCTCGTCGCATCCCGCGGCCCCGAGCTGATCGCGGCCGCAGAGCGCTCCGGCGTTCCGCTGCTCTTCGAAGCCGCCGTCGGCGGCGGCATCCCGATCATTCGCCCGCTCTCTGAAACGCTCGCGGGCGAGCCCATCGACCGAGTGCTCGGCATCGTCAACGGCACCACGAACTTCATCCTGACCCGCATGGCCGACGACGGAGCCGACTACGCGGACGCCCTGGCCGAAGCCCAGGAACTCGGATACGCAGAGCCGGACCCCACCGCAGACGTGTCCGGTGCAGACGCTGCCGCCAAAGCCGCCATCCTGGCTTCTCTCGCGTTCGGCACCTGGGTGGGGATCGACGACGTCTATCACGAGGGCATCGAAACGCTCTCCCCCATCGACATGGCGTTCGCCGCCGATTTCGGCTACGTCGTGAAACTCGTTGGGATCGCCGAGCGTACCGGCGGCGGCGTATCGACCCGGGTCCACCCGGTGATGATCCCGACGGCGCACCCACTCGCCTCGATTCGGGGCGCCACCAATGCCATTTTCATCGAGGGGCCGTCGGTCGGAGAGTTGCTATTCGCCGGGCCGGGAGCAGGGGGCGATCCGACGGCGACCGCCGTCCTCGGGGACGTCATCGACGCGGCCCGCGAGACGCTCGCCGGAGCCCAGGTGTCTTCCCGGATCCGTTTCTCCCCGGGCGAACTCGTCCCGTTCGGCGACGTTCCGACGAAGTGGTACCTCCGGCTCGAAGTCGATGACCAACCGGGGGTCCTCGCCCAGGTCGCGTCGGCTTTCGGCGACGCGGGTGTGTCGATCAAGTCGGTGTGGCAGGAAGGGGAGGGGAGTGAGGCGTTGCTCCTCATCGTCACCCACCGTGCACCGGAAGCCGCGCAGCGTGCCGCCGTCGACCATCTCCGGAAGGTCAAGCCGCTCCGCAATGTGGCGTCGATCATCCGGGTCGAAAGTGAGGAACCATGAACCGCCGCGGAATCATCGCTGCATATCGTGACCGGCTCCCGGTCGGACCGGACACGCCGATCGTGACGCTCCACGAAGGCAACACACCGCTGATCCCGGCTCCCGCACTCTCCGAGATCGTTCAGCGCCGTGTGCATCTGAAGTTCGAGGGGCTGAATCCCACCGGCTCGTTCAAGGACCGCGGCATGACCCTCGCCGTGTCCAAGGCGGTGGAGGAAGGGGCGCGGGCGGTCGCCTGCGCGTCGACGGGGAACACGTCGGCGTCGGCGGCGGCATACGCTCAGCGAGCGGGGATCAAGTCGATCGTCATCATCCCATCGGGGAAGATCGCACGGGGGAAACTCGCACAGGCGATCGTCCACGGCGCGATGATCATCCCCATCGAGGGGAGTTTCGACGATGCCCTCGCTCTCGTACTCGAGCTCACCTCCGGCCACGACGTGGCGCTCGTGAACTCGATCAACCCGTACCGGATCGCCGGGCAGCAGACGGCCGCGTGGGAGATCGTCGACGAGCTCGGCTTCGCACCGGCCGTGCATGCCCTGCCCGTCGGAAACGCGGGCAACATCACGGCGTACTGGCGCGGATACAAGGCGGTCGATGAGGCACCGGCCATGTGGGGATTCCAGGCTGCGGGTGCCGCACCCATCGTCTACGGCGAGATCGTCGACCATCCCGAGACGATCGCAACGGCGATCCGGATCGGCAACCCGGCATCGTGGGAGTTTGCCGTCGAGGCACGGGATGAGTCGCACGGCCGAATCGAAGCCGTCACGGACGAAGAGATCCTCGACGCCTACCGGTTCCTGGCATCGCGGGAAGGCGTGTTCTGCGAACCGGCGTCTGCCGCCGGTGTCGCCGGCATCATGAAGTTCCGCGACGAACTTCCCCCGGGTCCGATCGTCTGTACGTTGACCGGACACGGTCTGAAGGATCCCGAAACGGCGGTGCTCGGGTCCGATCTGCCCGAACCGATCCCGCCGAGGCTCGACGCGGTCGTAGAGCTCCTGGGGTGGTAGATAGAAGTAGAAAGTATCAAGTAGAAAGTAGAAAGATGTCTGCCGCACGCTCAGTCCCGTTCTTTCTACTTTCTACTTGATACTTTCTACTCTCTACTCATTGCGCTAGCCCCAGATTTCGCTACCATTGCGTCATCCACTCCTCCCGAGCAGCGCATCGCGTTCCGTTCGGAGAGTTATCCCAGGTGACCGGGGTCGCCGTCATGGTGATCGAGGTCCCGAATTCCCGGGTCATCCGACCCTCCGTCCTGAAAAGGGGCAACAACGAACATGAGCACCACGAGAGCCAGGCTCCAGGAACTCGGTCTCGATGATCTCCGTGCGATGGCCGAAAAGGTCGCCGTTGAGACAGACGGGCTGCAGAAATCGAAGCTGATCGCGGCGATTCTCGATTCCGAGAAGTTCGATCCGTCGATGGTTCCCGAAACCGATGGCGGTGCCGAAGCGCCGGTCGTCGCGACCCCTCGAAACGAGACCGGTCAGCGCAACAACGGCCAGGGTCAGAAACAGGGTCAGAAACAGGACGATCAGGGCGACGGCCAGAGCCGGCGCCGGCGCAGTCGACGCAACCGTAACGCTCAGCGCGAACCGATCGACGAGTCCGAGTTGGAAACCCGCGAGGGCATCCTCGACATCCTCCCAGAGGGATACGGCTTCCTCCGCTCATCCGGATATCTCCCCGGAGACATGGACGCCTACGTCCCGGCGAACGTGGTCCGCAAGTCGAAGATCCGCAAGGGTGACATCGTCTCAGGTCCGGTACGTCCGGCAAGGGGCAAGGAGAAGTTTCCGGCGCTCGTCCGAGCGGTCGAGGTCAACGGCATCGACCCCGAAGAGGCCATGAAGCGGCCCCAATTCGCAAAGCTCACGCCGCTATTTCCCGACGTCCGTCTCCGTCTCGAGATCGACGGCAAGGGTGGCGACATCATGGCCAGGATCATCGACCTGATCGCACCGATCGGCAAGGGCCAGCGCGGTCTGATCGTCTCCCCGCCGAAAGCCGGAAAGACCACCGTTCTCCAGGACGTCGCCAACTCGATCGCAACGAACAACCCCGAATGCCATCTCATGGTCGTCCTCGTCGACGAACGGCCCGAAGAGGTCACCGAGATGCAGCGCTCCGTCAAGGGCGAGGTCATCTACTCGACGTTCGACCGTCCTGCTGAAGAGCACACGCAGGTGTCGGAACTCGCCATCGAACGTGCGAAGCGGCTCGTTGAACAGGGGACCGACGTCGTCATCCTCCTCGACTCGATCACCCGTCTCGCCCGTGCCCACAACCTGGCGACGCCGGCTTCGGGCCGGATCCTCTCCGGTGGTGTGGACTCGACGGCGCTGTACCCGCCGAAGCGATTCTTCGGCGCCGCCCGCAATATCGAAGAGGGAGGAAGCCTCACGATCCTCGCCACGGCACTGGTCGAAACCGGCTCCCGCATGGACGAGGTCATCTTCGAAGAGTTCAAGGGAACCGGCAACATGGAGCTGCGGCTCGACCGCAAACTCGCCGACAAGCGCATCTATCCGGCCATTGACATCGAAGCATCGGGAACACGTCGAGAGGAATTGTTGTTCGACCGCGCAGAGCTCGTCGAGGTCTGGAAGCTCCGCAGGGTGCTCATGGCACTCGAGTCGGGCGCGGCCCTCGAATTGCTTATCGACCGGCTGAAGACCACGAAGTCGAACGCGGAGTTCCTGCTCAGCGTCGCGAAATCGGGTCAGTGAACACCGCTACAGTTCCGAAACAAACAGGATCAGGAGACGACATCGTGAAGACCGGCATCCATCCCGAATACACCGAATGCACCGTCACGTGCTCGTGCGGGAACACGTTCAAGACCCGCTCGACCGAGAAAGAGCTCCACGTCGAGCTCTGCGACCAGTGCCACCCGTTCTACACGGGCAAGCAGCGCATGGTCGACTCCGGCGGCCGTGTCGAGCGGTTCCGCAAGCGCTACGCGAAGGCCGGGATCGATACCGGTATCACGGCGGCTGAGAAGGGCGAAACCTCCGACGAGGAGGCCTAGTTGAGCCGCCCTCCGGGCGCCAGCGTCGGTGGTCAGGCCGTCATCGAGGGCGTGATGATGCGCGCCCCGGAAGCCTGGGCCGTCGCGGTGCGGCGCCCCGACGGGGTCATCGAGGCGAAGCGTCACGAACTGCCCGGCATCGTCAGTCGCTCCAGGTGGGCGAAGATGCCGTTCCTGCGTGGCATCTTCGTGTTGGCCGAGTCCCTTACCCTCGGATTCCGCGCCCTGTCCTGGTCCGCGGAGAAGGCCGGTGACGAAGAAGAGCAGGTTTCGCGCGCCCAGGTGATCTGGACGATGGTGCTCGCCGCCGTGCTAGCGATCGGTCTGTTCATTCTCGTGCCGGTGCTTGCCGCCGGATTCCTCAAACGGTACGTCGCAGACTCGAGCATCGGTTTCGTCGTGATCGACGGGGCGCTCCGCATTCTGCTCGTCGTCGGATACATCTGGCTGATCGGGCGCGCCGACGACATCCAGCGGGTCTTCCAGTTCCACGGGGCCGAACACAAGACGATCCATGCCTACGAGAACGGCGATCCGCTCGACGTCGAGTCGATCCAGCGGTACAGCCCCAGACATCCGCGATGCGGCACGTCGTTCATCATCATCGTTGCGATGGTGGCGTTCTTCGTGTTCCTGCTCCTCGCCCCGCTCCAGTTCGTTTGGCAAGTTGTCGCTCGCATCGCGCTGATCCCCGTCATCGCGGGCATCTCATATGAGGTGTTGAAGGCAGCGGCCGGCCACCGGTGGCTCGCGTGGGCGTCGAAGCCGGGGATGTGGATCCAGTCGATCACCACCAAAGAGCCGTCCGACGACCAGGTGGAAGTCGCTGTTGCCTCTCTACTCGCGGCGCTCGAAGACGATGCGGTCAACGAGGTCAAACAACGCGGTCCGGTCGTCGCAGCGGCGCTTGCCGCCGAATACGACGTCGACGGCTCAGACGATGGATGACCGGCTCACCGAACGCCTGACGGCCGCCGACGAAGAGTTTGAATCGGTGCTGTCGCTGCTCGCCGAACCGGGCGTGCTCGCGGATCAGAAGCGCTACCGGGAGATCACCGAACGTCACGCCGAACTGAAACCGGTCGTCGATGCGTTCCGACGTCACCGCGAAGCGGAGACGGAAGCGGCTGAGGCTTCCGAACTGGTTGGTATCGAGGACGATCCGGAGATGATCGAGTATCTCAACGGCGTTGTCGCCGCGAAACAGGCCGAGATCGAGGAGATCGAAGCCGAACTCCGACTTCTCCTGCTCCCCAAAGATGCGAACGACGACAAGGACGTCATCGTTGAGATTCGATCGGCCGCGGGCGGGGACGAGGCAGCATTGTGGGCCGGAGACGTGTACCGGATGTACGAGCGCTTCGCCGAACGGCACCGGTGGACGGTCGAGCCGATCGACGTGTCCCCGTCGGACACCGGCGGTCTCAAGGAGGCGACGTTCGCCGTCAAGGGGAAAGGTGCGTACTCCCGTTTCAAGTTCGAAGCCGGACCGCATCGCGTGCAGCGCGTGCCGAGGACCGAGTCGCAGGGGAGGGTGCACACCTCGATGGCGACGGTGGCCGTGCTCCCCGAAGTCGAAGCCGTCGAAGTCGAAATCCAGGACAACGATCTCGACATCGAAACGTTCCGGTCGACCGGTCCCGGCGGCCAATCGGTCAACACGACGGACTCGGCTGTCAGGATCACCCACCGTCCCACCGGCATCGTGGTGTCCTGTCAGGACGAGAAGTCCCAGTTGCAGAACAAGCTCAAGGCGATGCGGGTGCTGCGGGCGCGCCTCTACCAGCAGCAACTGGCCGAACAGGCGGGGGAGCGTGCATCGGTGCGCCGGTCGCAGGTCGGTACGGGCGAACGCTCCGAGAAGATCCGGACGTACAACTACAAAGAGAACCGGGTCACCGACCATCGGATCGGTCTCACCATCCACTCGCTCCCGCAGGTCCTCGACGGTGACCTCGACGTCCTTCACGAAGCGTTGGCCGCCGACGAAGTAGCCCGCGCTCTGGCGGGCGAGCAGTAGAAGGTAGAAAGAAGAAAGTAGAAAGATGTCCGTAGGCCGGTCGCCCCGCCTCCTTCTACTCTCTACTTTCTACTCTCTACCGGGACGATGAACTCTTTAGATCTCCTCAGAAATACTCGTGACGTGCCGAACCACGAAGCGCGGCGGCTCCTCGAGGCTGCGACGGGACGGCACTGGACGCAGCTGATTATCGGGGTCGAGTTGACCACCGGCGAAGTTGAGGCCTTCCGTGCGCTCGTCGAACGGCGGCGGTCCGGCGAACCGCTCCAGCACATCGAAGGCGTTGTCCCGTTCGGCCCGATCGACGTCGCCGTTGATCATCGGGTGCTGATTCCCCGGCCCGAGACGGAGCAACTGTTCGAACTCGCCTGCGACGCCGTCGAGAACCCGCAGGTGATCGTGGACCTCTGCACGGGGAGCGGGAATCTCGCGCTCTCCCTCAAGCACGCGTTCCGTACGGCTTCCGTGTATGCGACCGACCTGTCGCCCGACGCCATCGACGTGGCCCGCCACAATGCCACCGAGAACGGACTCGACGTGACGTTCCTCGAAGGTGACCTGTTCGAACCGCTGCCCGGTCACCTGAAAGGCCGGGTCGACCTCATCGTGTCGAACCCTCCGTACATCGCCGAGCATGAAGTTCCCGACCTGCCGGTCGACGTGCGGGACCACGAGCCCCGGATGGCGCTCGTCGCCGGACCGTCCGGAGATGAGGTGCTTCGCCGGATCGCCGCGGCCGCTCCCGACTGGCTGAAACCGGGCGGAACCATCATTTGCGAGATCTCTGAATTCCATTCCGAAGAGGTCGCCGGCCACTTCGCAGACCTCGACGGAACGATCCAGATGGACCTGTCCGGCAAAGAACGCTTCGTCATCGGCGCCGCACAACGGTAGGTTGTAGGGATGGACACCGAAATCCTCTCAGCAGCGCTCGCGGCCGTGAACAACGGCGAACTCATCGGAATCCCCACGGACACGCTCTACGGCATCGCCGCGGACCCGTTCAACCCGGATGCTCTCGACCGGATCTTCATCGCGAAGGGTCGGCCGGGGATCAAGCCGCTCGCGATCCTCGTCGCGAATCTGGAACAGGCACAGCAGCTCGCCGCGTTCGGCGACCGCGGACTCGAACTCGCCGAAGAGCACTGGCCCGGGGCACTCACGCTCGTGCTGCCGAAGTTGAAGTCGGTGCCCGAATGGATCGGAGATCCGGATCGCCGCACGCTGGGCCTGCGGTGCCCGAACCATCCCGTCGCGCTCGAGTTCCTTGAAGCCAGCGGGCCTCTTGCGGTGACGAGCGCCAATGTCTCGAGCCGGCCGGCGGTGCTCTCGTCGGACGATGCGAAGGAACTCTTCGGCAACGACATCGCCGTGTACCTCGAAGGGGAGGCCACCGGCGGGCGCGCATCCACGATCATCGACCTGACACAGCCCGCCGAGTGGATCCTCAGAGACGGTCCGATCAATCCGTGAATCGGTCTCTGTTCGGGATCGTCGTCGGCACGGCAATTGCGGCTTCGGGGTTCTGGCTCTCCTTGCTGCTGATCGGGTCGAACGTCACCGTCGGCCTCTTCGTCATCGCCGTTTCCGTGGAACTCGCGATGCTGGCCGTCGCCGGTTTCGGAGGAGAAACGGATCCGTTCGCCCTCGGAGTCAAGGCGGCCATTTCGGCGCTCATCGCCGGTTCGGTGATCTTCGGCCTGTTCTGGGTGACGGGTTCGGGAACGATCACGCTGCTCCTCCCGGCTGTGACCCTCGGCGTCGGCGGATCTGTCGCCCTTCCCGGGGAGAAGGATGCACAGCGCCTGACGATGCGCATGATCGTCTCCGGTGTCGCAGCGCTCATCGTCGTTGCCGGAGGTCTGGTCACCGTTACATTCTGGGTCATGACGGCGCCGCTGCTGCCCTTGCCTGCCCTCGCCGTCGGTGACTGGCTGACCGACCGGTCTCGCGAGTGATCGGCGGTGCCGATCTCCGGCCGTCGGCTAATGTGTAACGTCGACCCAGAGGGAGAGCCTCGTGACCGACATGACGCCGCTGCCGCAGGTAGATCCGGTGCTCGCCGACCTCATCCGGCGGGAAACGGATCGGCAACGCAGCCACATTCATCTGATCGCATCGGAGAATATCGTCGACCGGTCGATGCTCCAGGCCGTCGGGTCGGTGTTGACGAACAAGTACTCCGAGGGATATCCGGGACGGCGATATTACGAGGGTTGCGAGTTCGTCGACTCGATCGAGAGCCTCGCCATTGAAAGAGCGAAGGCGCTATTCGGAGCCGAGCACGCGAACGTGCAACCTCATGCCGGGACCCAGGCGAACATGGCTGCGTACCTGGCCGTGCTCGAACCGGGCGACACGATCCTCGGGATGAGCCTCGACCAGGGAGGCCACCTATCTCACGGGTCCCCGGTGAATTTCTCAGGAAACCTGTTCAACATCGTGACCTACGGTCTCGATCCGGTGACGGAACTGATCGACATGGACGCCGTTCGCGAGGTTGCACTCGAGCATCACCCGAAGCTGATCATCGCCGGCTATTCGACATACTCGCAGATACCCGACTGGGAGGCGTTCCGCCGGATCGCCGACGAAGTGGGGGCCGTCCTCCTCGTCGACATGGCTCACATTGCCGGCCTGGTGGCGGGGCGGGCGCATCCGAGTCCCGTTCCGTTCGCGGACATCGTCACGGCAACGACACACAAATCATTGCGGGGACCGCGAGGCGGCTTGATCCTGTCGACCAACGATTTCGCACAGGCGATCGACAAGGCCGTGTTCCCGTACGCCCAGGGCGGAGCGGTGAACCAGCAGATTGCCGGGAAGGCCCTCGCGTTCAAGAAGGCGTCCGAGCCGGAGTTCGCTACCTATGCGAAGCGGATCGTTCGCAACGCCAAAGTGCTTGCAGACACGATGGCCGAAGGTGGCGCCCGGATCATCTCGGGGGGGACCGATAATCACATGTTCCTCGTCGACGTCGGAAGCATCGATTTGGAGCTCACCGGTATGGAAGCGGCGACCTTCCTCGACGGGATGGGGATCACGCTGAACCGCAACTCGATCCCGTCGGACAGGCGCTCGCCGTTCGTCACCTCCGGCATCCGGATCGGGACACCGGCGGTGACCGCCGTCGGGATGATGCAGGAGCAGATGCTGACTCTCGGCAACGCCATCGTCGAATTGCTCCGCCGCCGCAACGACGCCTACGCCGTGGCAACGATCAAGGAAGCCGTAGACGAACTGATCGAAGCCTTCCCCGCCTACCCCAAAGACTTCCCCGGCTACGTGTAGCCGGAGTCCTGGTCCGTGACCCCCTCCGCCGGGCCCGTGGCCCGTTACCCCCTCCGCCGCCCTGTGGGCGGCACCTCCCCCTGAGGGGGAGGAAAGGAGGGGGGGGTAGTTATGAGATCGGCGGGCGGGTCTGGACCGCGTTGTAGATCGCTTCGAGAACGTCGTCGGTGTGGTGCAGCACGTCCTCGTTCCAGAAGCGGATGATCTCGAAACCCTGGGAGCGAAGCCACGCGTCTCGGATCCGGTCGTGCTCGGAGTCGAGGTGCTGTCCGCCGTCGAGTTCGACGATGAGCCGATGCCGGTAGCAAACGAAGTCACAGATGTATCGACCAATCGGCTCCTGCCGCCTGAACTTGGCCGGAATATCGGAGCGGATGTGAAACCACAACAACGCTTCGGCCTCGGTGAGTTTGCGCCTCAACTCCTTGGCCCGTCGCTCGGCAAACGGATGACGCGGAAAACGAGGCATCCCAACAGCATGCACGCCAACCGCACTCGTATCAACCCTCCC
Organism: Acidimicrobiia bacterium; assembly: GCA_024762335.1. Lineage (GTDB taxonomy): Bacteria > Actinomycetota > Acidimicrobiia > Spongiisociales > UBA5794 > JAHEEL01. The sequence continues at coordinate 18,521 of JANTHO010000031.1, forward strand.
GATCCGCCGCCCCCTTTCCCCTTCCCCTTCCTCAGGGGGAGGTGCCGCCCGCAGGGCGGCGGAGGGGGTCTTTGGGGTCGAGCTCGGCGAATCTTTGGAAAACGGGTTTCTTTATGGGTTGGGAGGGAGGTAGCCTGCGGTGCGGCAAGCGGGGACGGTCTGCGTCGCCCTCGACAAACCTGGGAGAGACCGGATACATGGACGGGAAAACGCCGCGCGGCATCCCGCCGAAAGAGGCCATCACCGGCGGATTCTCCGGTGGCGTCGACTTCTTCACCTACATCGTCACCGGTCTTCTCATCGGCCTCTTCTTCGATTGGCTGACCGGTTGGAGTCCGATCATGACCATCGTGTGGTCCCTGCTCGGTATCGGCGTGGGCGCATGGCGCATGTGGCAACGCTCGGCGGAGATCGAAGAACAGGCAGAGGGGATCAGCCATGGCGTCTGACGTCGATCCCGCCGTGCGATACGGTCCCGTGCCGGATGAACGTCCGATCGAGGCCATCATCGGCACGAATACTGCCAAGCGGGGCATCTTCGTCGCCCCGGTGCTCGCCCTGGTAATCGGCCTGCTCCAGGGCTGGGAGGGAGCCGTCGCGGCCCTCGTCGGGGCCGGTATCGTCGTCGCGAATTTCATCTTCGGCGGATACATTCTGTCCAAGGCTGCGCGTGTATCCATGAACCTGTATCATGCGGCCGCCTTGTTCGGATTCTTGATCCGTCTCGGGCTCATAACGGTGTCGATGTTCGTCATCGCCAACGTGACAAATCTTGATCGGATGGCCATGGGGATCTCGGTGATCGTGAGTTACCTCGTGTTGCTGTCCTGGGAAGCAGTGGCGGTCGCCAACGGCGCGGAAAGGGACTTGGAGTGGAGCAACTGATCCTGGCCAGCGGGGCATGCGATCCGGCAAATGACATCATTTGCAAGCCGGACAACGTCATCGAACTCTTCAAGTTCGAGGACAACCTCTTCGCGATCGGGCCGTGGGGCATCACCCGTACCGTCTTCCTGATCCTCCTCGCGATGGTCATCGTGTTGACGTTGCTGTTCTTCGGTCTGCGCAAGCGGCGCATGGTGCCGTCGAAGTTCGGTGTGACGATCGAGAGTCTGATGCAGTTCGTTCGCGACGACATCGCCGTCGGCATCATCGGGCCTGAAGGCACCAAGTACTACCCATGGCTGCTCTCACTCTTCATGTTCATCCTCGTCGGGAACCTGTTCGAAGTGACTCCACTGATCAACTTCCCGATCACCTCGAGGATGGCGATCGCCGGTGGCCTGTCGCTGCTGACGTGGGTGATCTTCGTGTTCGTCGGTTTCAAGAAGAATGGCTTCCGATACGTTGGGGCGCTCGTCTGGCCGACGACGGTGCCAATCGCGCTACGACCCCTCGTGGGATTGATCGAGTTCGTCTCGACCTTCCTCCTGCGGCCGCTCACGCTCGCCGTTCGACTCTTCGCCAATATGGTCGCCGGCCACCTCATGCTGACGCTGCTGCTCGTCTCCGGATGGGTCTTCATGTCGAGCGTGGGCGAGATCGGCGCCCGGGCCCTCATCGGCGTCCCCTGGTTCGCTTTCGGTCTCGGCATCTTCGTCTTCGAGATCATCGTCGCCATCTTGCAGGCATACATCTTCACGCTGCTGTCTGCGGTCTATGTCGAGTCGTCCATTCACATTGAGCACTAAGTAGGAGGAAAGGCAAACAATGGAAGAGCTAAAAGGCGCGATCGCCGTCATGGGGTACGGGCTTGCAGCCATCGGCCCGGGTATCGGTATCGGCCTCGTCGTGGCATCCGCCATTTCGGCGATGGCCCGTCAGCCCGAAGCCGCCGGCATGGTGAGAACCACGATGTTCCTCGGGATCGCTTTCACCGAAGCGCTTGCGTTGATCGGCTTCGTGCTGTTCTTCATCGCCTAGAAGGGATCGACCATGTTGTCCATGTTGACTCAGGTCCTCTTCCTGTTCGCAGAGCCGGCGCCGATTTCTGAGCCGGCCACGGAGGAGGGCGGCATCCAGCTGCTTCTCCCGCATCCGGATGAATTGATCGCGGGCCTCATCGCCTTCATCATCATCTTCTTCTTCGTGTGGAAGTGGGCGGTTCCGGCGCTGAACAAGACGCTCGAAGCCCGCCAGGCGAAGATCCGTGCCGAATACGAGGCGGCCGAGGCCGCCAAGGTCGAGGCGGAGAGCCTCCTCGGTGACTACCGCGAGCAGGTTGCCGGTGCGCAGGATGAAGCCACGGCGATCGTCGACGAGGCGAGAGTCGCCGGCGAACAGGTGAAAGCCGACATCGTGGCTCGCGCTGAAGCCGAAGCGGAGCAGATCAAGAGCCGCGCCAGCGACGAGATCGAGGGTGAGCGCGAGCGTGTGGCCGGTGAGCTGCGTCGCGAGGTCGCCGATCTCTCAATCACGGTCGCTGAGAAGGTCGTCGAAGCGAATCTCGACGACGACATGCAGCGTCAACTGGTCGACCGCTACATCGACGAGCTCGGAGGAGTGCACTAGGTGATGGAGACCAACCTTCATCCGGATCGCGTCGACGGGTACGCGAACGCGTTGCTCGACGTTGCCCGCGCAGAGGGCGACGCCGAGGAGTTCGTCGACACGTTCTACTCGGCGGCGAAGACGATCTCGGCGAACGTCGAACTGCGCGACACATTGATCGACCCGGTGATCCCGGTCGTTCGCAAGCAGGGGATCGTTTCCGATCTTCTCGGGGCGCGTGTTGCACGGCCCGTCGTGGCATCGGTCGAGTTCCTCGTCGCGGCCGGTCTCGCGAAGCATCTCGACGACGTCGCATCGCGGCTCGTTGAACTCGTAGCGGAGCAGGAAGGGACCGTCGTGGCCGAGGTGACGAGTGCCGTCTCCCTCAGCACTGAGCAGGTGGCCCGTCTCGAGGCGGCCCTCTCCAAAGCGACGGGCAAGCGTGTGCAGGCAAAGGTTTCAACAGATCCGTCCATCAAGGGCGGCCTGGTCGCAAAGATCGGGGACACCGTATTCGACGGCTCGGTGAAGAGTCGTATCGACGACGTACGAGAGCAATGGGGATAGGCAGATGGCTGAACTGACACTGGATCCAGCGGACGTCACCGCCGCACTCCGAAAGAACCTGGAGGGCTGGTCGCCCTCCGTCGAGGCAGAGACCGTCGGGTACGTCACATCGGTCGGTGACGGCGTCGCCCGAGTCGCCGGCCTTCCGGGCGCCATGGCGTCCGAGCTCCTCGAGTTCCCGGGTGGGCTCACGGGCGTTGCATTGAACCTCGAAGAGGGTTCGATCGGCGTCGTGCTCATGGGCAACGCCTCCCACATCGAAGAGGGCGACGAGGTCCGTTCCACCGGCCGGGTGCTGTCGGTTCCGGTCGGCGACGCCCTGCTCGGCAGGGTCGTCGATCCGCTCGGCAACCCGATCGACGGCAAAGGTCCGATCAACGCGACCGAGACCCGTCTCCTCGAGACGCAGGCGCCTTCGGTCGTCGAACGCCAGCCGGTGAGCCAGCCCCTCCAGACCGGCATCAAGGCGATCGACTCGATGACGCCGATCGGCCGCGGGCAGCGTCAGCTGATCATCGGCGACCGCCAGACCGGCAAGACCGCCATCGTCGTCGACACGATCCTGAACCAGAAGGGTCTCGGCGTGAAGTGCATCTACGTCGCGATCGGTCAGAAGAACTCGACCGTCGCCGAGGTGATCGACACGCTCGAGAAGGCCGGGGCGATGGAGTACACGGTCATCGTCAACGCCTCTGCTTCGGATGCCGCGGCGGTCCAGATGTATGCGCCGTACGCCGGCTCGGCGATCGGCCAGCACTGGATGTACAACGGCGAGCACGCCCTCGTCGTCTTCGACGACCTGTCGAAACAGGCCGTTGCGTACCGTGAGCTGTCGCTCCTGCTGCGCCGCCCGCCGGGACGCGAGGCCTATCCGGGCGACGTCTTCTATCTCCACAGCCGGCTCCTCGAGCGTGCCGCGAAGCTCTCCGACGAGCTGGGTGCCGGTTCGCTGACGGCGCTGCCGATCATCGAGACGAAGGCGAACGACGTCTCCGCCTACATTCCGACGAACGTGATTTCGATCACGGACGGTCAGATCTTCCTCGAGACCGACCTGTTCTTCTCAGGCATCCGGCCTGCGATCAACGCCGGCATCTCCGTGTCTCGCGTCGGTGGTGCTGCACAGGTCAAGGCGATGAAGAAGATCGCCGGTCCGCTGCGTCTCAACCTCGCCCAGTTCCGTGAACTGGAGGCGTTCGCAGAGTTCGGTTCCGAACTCGATGCGACGTCCCTCGCCCAGCTCGAACGTGGTCGTCGCGTCGTCGAGGTCCTGAAACAGGGCCAGTACGACCCGCTGCCCGTCGCCGACCAGGTCGTGGCGATCTTCGCTGTGACCGAGGGCTTCATGGATGAGGTCGAAGTGGCCGACGTGCATACCTTCGAAGCGCAGTTGCGCGAATACGTGCGGTCCCGTCACGGGCACCTCCTCGATGCGATCGCCGAATCGGGCACGATGGATGAAGAAGCGATGCGTGCAGCGATCGGATCCTTCGCATCGAGCTGGTCCGGTGGAGATTCCGATGCCAAACGCTCCGAGGATGATGCGGCCAGGACCGCCCGTGAAGGCGAGCACAGCCGTCCGGTGGGGGAGGCGTAGCCCGGAATGGCCTCGGCTGAGCTCCGACTGATCCGCCGCAGGATCCGCAGCGTCGAATCGACGATGAAGATCACGCGTGCCATGGAGCTGATCTCCACTGCACGGATCGGCAAGGCGCAGAGCCGCCTGGTCGCCGCCCGGCCGTATGCGCAGAAACTCGACGAGGTGATCCGCAACGTCGCCGCGGCGGGGGGCACCGCCCATCCGCTGCTCGCCAAACGGGACGTCGAGACGGCCGGCATCGTCGTGGTCTCCTCCGACCGGGGACTCGCCGGCGGCTACAACCATTCGGTGATCCGCATCGGCGAGGAAGCGGTCCGTACCCATCTCCATGAGGGACGGAGGGTCAACCTCTACGTTGTGGGGAAGAAGGCCCAGTCGTACTTCGCCTACCGCAAACAGGCGATCGAGCACGCCTGGCTCAACGTCACCGATCTGCCCGTCTACGCCGATGCCCGCATGATCGCCAACGTGCTGCTCAACGACTACGCCGACGAGAACGTCGATTCGGTCGAGATCTTCACGACGCAGTACATCTCGGCGCTCACGCAGAACCCGATCCGCCGTGCGCTGCTTCCGATCGAAGCGCCGATGGGGGAGAGCGACGATGCGCCCGCGCCTGTCGGATACTCGTTCGAACCTTCGCCGGAAGAGATTCTCGACCGGCTCCTTCCCCGCTACCTCGAAGGTTCGATCTACGGGGTCTTGCTCGACGCTTCCGCATCCGAACATGCAGCACGGCGAAGGGCGATGAAGGCCGCGACGGAGAACGCGGATGAACTGACCAGGATCCTCATCCGCGGGGCCAACCAGGCCCGGCAGACGGAGATCACGACCGAGATTTCAGAGATCGTCGGCGGCGCTGCGGCGCTCGGCGATGGTTGACATACCAAGGATGGAGCACCAATGAGCGAGAGCACACTTCCCTTTGGCCGGATTGTGAAGGTGGCGGGACCGGTCGTCGACGTCGAGTTCCCGCCCGACGGGCTACCGGAGATCAACTTTGCGCTCACGGTCGACCTGACGATCCGCGGCGAGACCGAGACCATCATATGCGAGGTCGCCCAGCAGCTTGGTGAGAACCAGGTGCGTGCCGTGGCGCTCGCCCCGACCGACGGCCTCGTCCGCGGCGCCGAGGTGAAGAACACGGGCGGTCCGATCTCGGTGCCGGTCGGTGATCAGACGCTCGGGCATATCTTCAATGTGTGGGGCGACGCGCTCGATGCGCCGGACATGGATTTCACGGGGGATTGGTGGCCGATCCATCGCGAGGCACCGCCATTCGACGAGGTGGAGCCGCAGAAGAAGATCTTCGAAACGGGGATCAAGGTCATCGACCTCCTCGGCCCATACCTCGAGGGTGGGAAGATCGGCCTGTTCGGCGGTGCCGGTGTCGGCAAAACGGTGCTCATCCAGGAGATGATCAACCGGGTCGCCACCCAGCACGGCGGTGTGTCGGTGTTCGCCGGTGTCGGTGAACGGACCCGTGAGGGCAACGACCTCTTCCTCGAGATGACCGAGTCGGGTGTTATCGAAAAGGCGGCGCTCGTGTTCGGCCAGATGGACGAACCGCCGGGCGTGCGTCTCCGTGTCGCCCTATCGGCGCTCACGATGGCCGAGTACTTCCGCGACGTGCAACGCCAGGACGTGCTGCTGTTCATCGACAACATCTTCCGTTTCACCCAGGCCGGCGCCGAGGTGTCGACCCTGCTGGGACGCATGCCGTCCGCTGTGGGGTACCAGCCGACGCTCGCCGGCGAGATGGGTGCCCTTCAGGAGCGGATCACGTCGCTGAAGGGCCGGTCGATCACGTCGCTGCAGGCGATCTACGTCCCTGCGGACGACATCACCGACCCGGCGCCGCACACGGCGTTCGCCCACCTCGATGCGACGACGGTGCTGTCCCGCCCGTTGACGGCGCTCGGTATCTACCCGGCGGTCGACCCGCTCGACTCGACGAGCCGTGCGCTCGATCCGCAGCTCGTCGGAGATGAGCATTACAGCGTTGCGACCGATGTGCAGCAGGTGCTGCAGCGGTACAAGGATCTGCAGGACATCATCGCGATTCTCGGTATCGACGAACTGTCCGAGGAGGACAAGCTCATCGTCGCCAGGGCCCGCCGGATCCAGCGATTCCTGTCCCAGCCGATGTTCGTGGCGGAGCAGTTCACCGGTCAAGCCGGGATCTATACGCCGATGGATGAGACGATCGCATCGTTCAAGGCGGTCCTCGACGGTGAGATGGATCAGTATCCGGAGCAGGCCTTCTACATGGTCGGTGGTGCCGACGATGTGAAAGCGAAGGCGAAGGAGCTCGAGGTCTCCGCCTGATGGCAAAGCCCTTCCACGTCGACATCGTGACGCCCGAGGCGGTGATCTGGTCCGGTGAGGCCACGATGGTCACCGCCAGGACGATGGATGGCGACATGGGCATCCTGGCGGATCACGAACCGACGATGGCGGCCCTTGCGACCGGTGCCGTCCAGGTGCATCACGAGGACGGGGTGACGTCGGTGGGCGTCCACGGCGGGTTCCTCCAGATCTACCGCAACGAGGTGACCCTCCTCACCGACTGGGCCACCCTCACCGACGGCGGCCTAGAAGAAGCCCGCCAAGCCGCCGCAACCCTCAGAGAAGAAGACTCCACCCCCGCATAGCGGTGCAATGAACTCCTCCCCTCTTCTTCCTCCCCATCAGGGGGAGGAAGGGAGCGTGAAGCGCTCAACTCGCAGGGATTGCCGGAACGGCACAGCATCTCGACCACACACCGGAGGGGGTACCGTGCGAAGCTCGGCGCCTCTACGAGGCGATCAACCCCGACATAGTTGCCATCGCGCCGATCCCGAGATCGTCGATCACCCATCGTCCATTGAACGTTCCGAAATCGACGATCACGTCGGAGACGGAACCCGGTGCAGCAAGGTCGAGATCCACAGCGGCGTCACCGAGGTTCGTCGCAGTCATCGTGAACGTACCTGACCCCAGTTGGGTCGAGGACACGACGACGACATCGTCGGGAATTGAGGAGGTCGCCGCCGAGGCGGTGCCGGTGAGCGCGAAGGCGATACCGAGTGCGGCGAGTCCTACGATGATCGAACGCGGAAGTGTGTGTGCGGTGGTCATGCCTCTCCGTTCCAAGCTTGTCTCAAAGATATGGCAACCACAGAAAGTGGGCAAGGTACAACGGAGAATGGTGGAAGTGACTAGTCAGTCACAGAGTTGAGCGCCCATGTCGGCCACCTGATCGGGGAAACCGGAGCCGATGGCGTTCTTGATTGCCGGAAAGAACATCGAAGACAAGAGCCCTTTCGAGCGGAGCTCGATCGCCACGACAGCGTGCGTTCCCCCGGGGTTTCCCTCGGAGAGTTCGACATTGATCTCGCCCGACATCTCCGAGGTGTCGAGGAGGAGTCGGTAGTGGCCGGGACGGTCGTGGGCCGTCGCCGTGCCAACACCCTTGTAAACCTTGCCGCCGATGTCAGTCGACCACTGGAATCTTTCGAGCACACCGTCGCTGATCTCAGGATCCCAGACCTCCTGGACGGGCCCGACGGCAGCCCAGATATCGGGCGCCTGGAGGCGATCCCAAACGTCTTCGGGAGCGGCGTCGATGGAGGTGGTCTCAGTGAAGGTGGCTGCTGGCATGCGGGGAGGATAGCGAGACGGAATCCCTGTTCGGGGAGGTCGTGACCGCCTTCTGTGTCCCGAAATGGGAGGACTTGGTCTCTAGTGAAATCCCGTGTCGGGCGTACGGTGTACGGGTGGGGTCGTGTTCGGGTGCGACCCCGAGGGAAAGCCGGTTGTTCGGCCCGTTGCGGATGCCGCGTGCATGCAGGCGGCATCGAGGCGGCGGGTCGGCGATCCACAGAGGGGTATTTATGCACGCCATCAGTTTCCGACGCACCGCCCGTCGCAGTGTTCCAGCACGAGGAACAGCAGGACACCTCGTGAATCTGTTTCTCGTCGTCGCCGTCGTCGCGGTGTCTTTGTTCACCATGCCGCCTCGCGCCGCGGCAATTGGCCCGTGGTTCGCAGTCGTCAAAGACGCCGACATCGTTCTCGGCGAGCACTGGCTTCCCGGTTCCACCATCACGATATGGGTCGACGACTCGACGAGCGGAAGCCTGAAGCACTATTCCTTCATGACAACAACCGATGGCGTCGGCCACTTCTATCTCAATGTCGGTTCCAGCGTCGACATCAAGACCGACTTCGTCGTTACCGTCAAGGACGGATCGACCACACACACGCACACCGTGTTGCCCTTCTCCGCCGACGATGTGAGCATCGACCCGGTCACCGATACCGCATATGGGAAGTCGACTCCTGCTGCCGAGGTCCGCACCTGGATTCACGGCGATCCCTCCCCTGCGAGCTTGGGCGTGACCGCCAACAGCTCCGGATATTGGACGGCGCACTACGCGGGTGTGTACGACATCGTCCCGGGTCAGGGCATGGGTTTCCGGGAACTCGATCTCGACGGTGACGGCACACAGATCGACGCGTTCGCTCCGTCGGACAGCGACGGAGACGGAATCTACGACAACGCCGACAACTGTCCGATGGTCGCGAACTCCACACAGTACGATGGTGACGGCGATGGCGTCGGAGCCCGCTGTGACGACGTGGATCGGCTCTGGGGTCCGAACCGCTACGGCACATCGGCCTCGGTCTCGGCGATGGCATTCGAGGAGGCCGACACGGCATTCGTCGCTCTCGGCACGAACTTCCCCGATGCGCTCGTGGCTGCTGCCGCAGGCGGTTACAAGGACGCGCCGGTGCTGCTTACCGGGTCGGACTCGTTGCCGGCTGAGACGATCGCCGAGCTAACCCGGCTCGCACCGACGACGGTGTACGTCGTCGGCGGCACCGCGGTAATCAAGCCTGAGGTCGAATCACAATTGCAAACGCTCGCCCCAACGGTTGTTCGCCTCGCCGGGACGAACCGGTACGAGACGTCGGCCAAGGTGTCTTCGACAGTGTTCGCGTCGGCGAACAGGGTCTTCGTTGCGCTCGGTGAGAACTTCCCCGATGCGTTGGTTGCTGCTGCGGCTGCAGGCTATGTGAGTGCTCCGGTGCTGCTCACTCGTCACGACAGCGTTCCCCCGGCGACCCTCACCGAATTGGCTCGGCTGAGCCCGACGACGATCTACGTTGTGGGCGGTACGGCAGCGATCTCCGAGGCGGCCGCGCAACAGCTCACGCCGTACGGGAACGTTGTCCGGCTGTGGGGCGCGAACCGGTACGAAACCGCTGCTGCCGTGGCTCAGGAGATCTTTGCCTGTGAGGCGCGGGCCTTCCTCGCCTACGGCGGGAACTTCCCCGATGCATTGGTTGCTGCTGCAGCGGCGGGCCACCTCGGTGCGCCGGTTCTCCTCGTCACGCACGACACAGTTCCGGTCTCAACCCGTGGACAACTCAATCGTTTGAATCCACAGCACATCTGGCTCGTCGGCGGCACTGCCGTCATCGGCAGCAGCGTGTTCGACGCCCTTCCTTGAGTGAGCGGGCGATGCCGGCTCGGTCGGTGTGGGGCGTCACGAATGGGTCGTTGGGTCCTCCGGCGCCCCTCGCCGAAAGC
>JANTHO010000032.1 GCA_024762335.1 Acidimicrobiia bacterium
GTGTTCATCGACCCCCCGTTCGCGATGGAGGACGCGGTGGTCGATCGGATCGTCGCCCTCGTCGATGATCACGTCCCCGCAGGGGGAATCGTCGTCGTTCATCGACGTGTCGGGGGATCGCCTCCGAAATCGGATAACCTGCAGAGCGCCGAACCGAGACGGTACGGTGACAGTGAGATCTGGATTCTCGAAAAGGAGCAACGGTGACGGCTGCCCTCGTGCCGGGGAGTTTCGATCCCCCAACCAACGGACACCTCGATGTGATCGAACGGTGCACCGGGATCTTCGACGAGGTCATCGTGGCCGTCATCAAGAATCCCTCGAAAGATCCGCTCTTCGATGAAGCCGAACGAATCGCCATGCTCACCGAATTGTGCTCGGAGTGGGACACGGTCCGGATCGGCTCATTCGGTGGGCTCCTGGTCGACTATGCGAAACAGACCGGTGCCGACGTGATCGTCAAGGGTCTGCGTGCGATGACCGACTTCGACTACGAATTCCAGATGTCGCAGATGAACCGCCACCTCTCCGGGATCGTCACGCTGTTCGTGGCGACCAAGCCGGAGTACGGCTATCTATCCTCCTCTCTCGTCAAGGAAGTGTCCCGCCTCGGCGGAGCCGTCGACGCACTGGTGCCTGCGAGTGTCGCTGCAGCGATGAAGGAGCGTTACGCATGACCATGGAGCACCCGGACCATCCGCAACCGCCGCCGCCCGTGCCGGGCGGCCTGCTCGACATGATCGACCGGTTGATGATCGAGATCGAGAATGCAAGGCAGGTTCCGCTGTCGAGCAGCGTCATGATCAACCAGGATGAGATGCTCGACGAACTTGCACGGATCCAGGCGGGTCTCCCCGAGGAACTGCGCGCGGCAAGATGGATGGTCCGCGAGCGCGAGGCATACATCGCGCGAACCAACGAGAAGGCGCGTGAGGTCGTTGCCGACGCGAAAGCACGATCCGAGCAGCTCGTCTCCGAGTCGTACATCGTCCAGGAGGCGGTCGAGGAAGCCAACACACTCGTCCGGAATGCCGAGACCGAAGCGCGCCGGATCCGCCTCGAGGCCGAGGACTTCGCCGAACGCCATCTCGCCGAAGCGGAACAGGTCCTGGGCGAGCTTCTTCGGTACGTGCGCGAAGCCCGGGCGGAGTTGCATCAGACGCTGCCCGCTCAGCCGGAACCGCCGATCAGCCAGTGAACGAGCGCAGCGACGCTGCGTTACACAGACAGGAACCAGGAATGAACCGCCCACCGTTTCTCGTCGATGTCTCCGATCTGCTCGGGAGAGATGTCCCGCCGCGAGACATCTTGATCGAGGTCACCGTCGATTGGAAGCTGGAGATGAGCCGGATCCTCGCCGACCCGCCATTCATCGCCGACCTTGCAATCGGTCCCATCCCCGGCGGGATTCTGGTCAGGGGGGAGGTGTGCTACAGCGTTGAGCACACCTGCCGACGCTGCCTCGCCACCTTCGTCGACGACGGTTGTGATCCGATCACAGGATTGTTCGAAATGGATCCGGGGGAAGATACGTACCCGATTCTCGGGACGTCGATCGACCTCGAGCCGTTCCTGAGAGATGAGACGCTTCTCGGCCTTCCGCTCCTGCCGATTTGCAGCGAATCGTGCGAAGGACTTGTGAGTACAGCAGAAACGGACTTGAATACCGATCCTTCGGGCGATACGAACGACGCGCGTTCTCCGTTTGCGGTGCTGCGCGATCTCCTCCCGCCGGAAGACTGACGAAACGAGGTTCCCCCAAATGGCCGTTCCCAAGAAGAAGATGTCGCGATCCCGTACGCGCCGTCGCAAAGCACAATGGAAGGTGTCCGCCCCGACGGTTGCCACCTGCAGCCAGTGCGGCGCCAAGCACGTACCGCACCGGGTCTGTCACGAATGTGGCAGCTACAACGGGCGCGAGATCATCGCAGAAGCCTGATACACCGATGGCCACGGTCGTCGTTGATGCCATGGGCGGCGATCACGCCCCCATCGAAGTCGTCCGTGGCGCGATCGACGCAGCATCCGGCGGTGTCGACGTCGTCCTCGTCGGCGATCGGGCCCAGATCACTCCGATCCTCGACCGGTTCGAAGCAGACCTCCCCATCGTTCATGCGTCCGAAGTCATCGAGATGCATGAGGACGCGGCAAGCGCCGTGCGCCAGAAGAAGGACGCCTCCATCATGGTGGCCGCGCGGCTCATCCGGGAGGGCGAAGCGGAGGCTCTGATCTCCGCCGGCTCCACCGGAGCGGCGCTCGCCGCTGCGGCGTTTGTGATCGGCCGCCTCCCCGGAGTTTCTCGACCGGCGATCGCGTCGGTATTCCCTACCCGCGAGGTGGCGCTCGACGTGGGCGCGAACCTCGACGTTCGACCCGAACAACTCGCCCAATTCGGTGTTATGGGAAGCGCCGTCGCTGAAGTCTTCCTCGGCATCGACAGCCCGCGCGTCGGGTTGCTCAACATCGGCGAAGAAGTCGGCAAAGGACGAGAAGTCGAGCGGGCCGCCCACACGTTGCTTGCAGCGATGGACGTGATCGAGTTCGTCGGGAACGTCGAGGGGCGGGATCTCGGGAGGAACCGTGCCGACGTGTTCGTCACCGACGGATTCACCGGCAACGTGCTGCTCAAGACGGGAGAAGGGACCAGCCGTGCGCTGTTCCGATTCCTGCTCGAAACCCTCCAGGACGATCAGTATCAGACGGCACTCGCGGAACTCATGCCGGCGTTCATGAAGCTGCGGCAGCAGATCGACCCGGAAACGATCGGCGGAGCGCATCTCGTAGGAACCAAGGGTGTCGTCGTGATCTCACACGGTGCCGCATCGCACCGTGCCATCGCGAACGCCGCGGCGATGGCCGCCGAGGGAGCGCGACGCGACCTCGTCGGCATGATCGCCGAAGGCATCGGGCGCAGCGGAACGTGACCGACCACGGGTTCGATGCGACGGCGGCAGCCGAGGCGCTCGAATCGTCCATCGGCTACCGCATCGTCAACGTCGACCTTCTCACGACGGCGCTGACACACCCGTCGTACGCGTCTGAACACTCAGGGACTTCGGACTATCAGCGTCTCGAGTTCCTCGGAGATGCCGTCCTGGAACTCGCCGTCACCCGCTACCTTTTCGACGAATTCCCGGATGCGTCCGAGGGGCAGATGACGCTCATGCGAGCCGGTGTTGTGTCCGAACAGGCACTTGCGTCGGTGGCCGAACGTTGGGGCATCGCCGATCTGATCCGCCTCGGACGTGGCGAAGAGGCAACGGGTGGGCGGGGGAAACGTTCAATCTTGTCCGACATCATCGAGTCGATCCTTGCCGCCGTATACCTCGAGGCCGGTTTCGATCGTGTCGAGCAGGTGGTGTGGGAGCATTGGAAGCCGATGATCGGCGACCGGTCGGCCGCTCCCGGCAGAACCGACTACAAGACCCGCCTTCAGGAAGTCCTGGTCGCTGCGGGGCGAGACGTCGAGTATGTGGTGGCCGAGACGGGACCCCAACATGCGAAAGTTTTCACGGCCACGGTCCGGTCGTCCGGGGACGATCTCGCAACCGGAACCGGGACTTCGAAGAAGCGAGCAGAACAGGATGCCGCCAAACAGGCTCTCGAGAACGGGGCCGGCGGCGGGTAGCAGGGTCCGCGGTCCAGGACCTACCGGACGGGGAGACCGAGGCCGCGTGCGATCACGAGACGCTGGATCTCGCTCGTTCCTTCTCCGATCTCGAGCACTTTGGCGTCGCGGTAGTGACGGGCGACGAGCGAGTCGTTGAGGAATCCCGACCCGCCGAAGATCTGGGTCGCTTCCCTGGCCGCGTTGACCGCCGCCTCCGTCGCGAAGAGCTTGGCTCTGGCTGCTGCGTGCTTGTACGGCTGGCCCGTGTCCTTGAGCCACGCCGCCTTGTAGGTCAGGAGCCGTGCTGCCTCGACCGCGACCTCGAGGTCGGCGATCTTGAAGGCGATCGCCTGATAGGCACCGATCTCCTTTCCGAAGGAGATGCGTTCCTTCGCGTAGGCGATCGACTCATCGAGGCACGACTGGACGACGCCGACGGCGAGCGCCGCGATGGCGATCCTCCCGTCGTCGAGCGTCGCGAGGAACTGGCGGAACCCCTGGCCCCGCTCGCCGAGCAGGTTCCCCTCCGGTACGCGACAGTCGTCGAAACGGAGCGGATGCGTGTCCGAGGCATGCCATCCCATCTTGTCGTAGGCCGGTTCGACGTGAAAGCCGGGTGTGTCGGTCGGCACGACGATCGTCGAGATCTCGCCCGGTCCGGTGCGGGCCGTGATCGTCACGAGGGAGGTGATGCCGGTCCCTGAGTTGGTGATGAACGCCTTGGAGCCGTTGATCACCCACTCGCCGTCTACAAGGTCGGCTTTCGTGCGGGTTGCGCCGGCATCCGATCCCGCATCGGGTTCGGTCAGGCCGAACGCCGCGAGGGATCGTCCCTCAACGAGATCTGGGAGCCATCGTTCCTTTTGCTCCTCGGTACCGAATTCGGCGATCGGGTTGATGCCGAGCCCCACCGCCGCCTCGAGCGTGATCGCCATCGATTGGTCGACGCGACCGAGCTCCTCGATGGCGATGCAGAGGGTCGTGAAGTCGGAGTTTGAGCCCCCATACCGTTCGTCGACCGGAAGACCGAACAGGCCGAGGTCCGCCATCTTGGCGACGGCGTCGAGCGGGAAAGTCTTCGTTCGGTCCCACTCTCGGGCGAAGGGGGCGATCTCGGCGTTTGCGAAGTCCCGCATGACCTTGCGGAAGGCGACGTGTTCTTCTCTGAACTCCACGGGTCCTCCTCGTGTGTCGGAACCAGCCTATCGGACCGTCAACGGGGGCTTGCCGCTAGGCTCGACATCACCGATTTCGGGAGGGTCTGTATGTGCTGTCTCTTCGCTTCGCTGATGGTGTTCGGGCCGCGTTTCGCGATCCTGGTGTGGTGGCTGATGGATTCAGCACGATGGCAGCTCGCGTTCTCGAACTTCTTCATTCCGCTTCTCGGTTTCTTGTTCCTCCCGTGGACGACCCTCGCATACGTCGCGGTATTCCCCGGGGGGATCGTCTTTTTCGACTGGATCATTCTGGGTTTGGCCATCGTGATCGACATCGCAAGCTACTCCTCGGGCGAGTACGGACGCAGGCGTCGGTACGTCGTCGAACCGTACTGAGCCCGGACGGCGGACGGAACATGGACACAGCGGTCGGTCTCGTTCAGTCATATCTCTACATGAACGGCTACTTCACGGTCACGGAGTATCCGGTGCTCGAGCTCATGGACGACGGGGAGTATCGAACGGTCACGGACGTCGACATGCTTGCTCTGCGAATCCCGGGAGCGGGTCGGGGAAGGACCGACACCGGGCTTTCGGTGCTCTCGGTCGATCCGGCGCTGGACATCGATGTCGAGCGTGTCGACCTCATCGTCGCCGAGGTGAAGGAAGGCAGAGCCGAACTCAACGCATCGGCCCGCGATCCGAGAGTTCTGCGGGCGGCGTTGAATCGCTTCGGTGCCGTCCCCGAACAGCGGATCGATTCGGTGATCGAGCAGCTTCTCGACGATGGCGAGGCGGAGCACCCGACAGGTGCGCGGGTGCGTCTCATGTCGTTCGGATCCCGACCGCCGCTCAAGCATTCGTCGAAATACCGGTGGATGCTCCTCGGCGACCTGACCGGGTTCATGCACCGGACTATCACCGAGCATTGGTCGGCCGCCCAGACGATCCAGTCGAAGGATCCGGCGCTGTCGTTCCTCCTCCTGCTCGAAAAGTCCATTCGCGGCGAGCGATGATCACCGGGGCTTCGATGTTTGACGTCGTGCTGTACCGGCCGGAGATCCCCCCGAACACGGGGAACCTCATGCGTCTCTGCGTCAACACCGGGAATCGCCTGCACCTGATCCAGCCGCTCGGCTTCCAACTGGACGACGCCCGTCTGCGACGCGCCGGCCTCGATTACCGGGAGTACGCTGACGTATCCGTGCACGACGACTTCGCGGAGTTCCTCGATGTCGCCCGACCTGCCCGTCTGTTCGCCTTTACCCAGTACGCCGATCGCGTCTACACCGAGGTCGAGTATCGATCCGGTGATGCGTTGCTGTTCGGACGTGAATCGGATGGTCTCCCAGTTTCGGTGCTCGATCACCCGACGGTGACGGATCGGCTCCGCATCCCGATTGCTCCCGGCGGGAGGTCGCTCAACCTCGCGAACGCGGCGGCGATCGCGGTCTACGAAG
Source organism: Acidimicrobiia bacterium (assembly GCA_024762335.1). Lineage (GTDB taxonomy): Bacteria > Actinomycetota > Acidimicrobiia > Spongiisociales > UBA5794 > JAHEEL01. The sequence continues at coordinate 6,228 of JANTHO010000032.1, forward strand.
CCTGGCGCCAAACCGGCTTCACCCCCCCGACACGAACCCAGGGTTCTCTGCGCCCTATATGACGTTCCGGGCCCGCGGAATGGAGTGAGCCTGCGAACCGCGGGCTCGAGACCGCGCATACAAAGCAGAGAACCCTGGGTTCGTGTCGGGAGGGGGTACATTGGCGGCTGTGGTGCACCGATTCCCCATCCGTGTCCGTTTCTACGAGCTGGATCCGTACCAGCACGTGAACCACTCCGTGTACATCCAGTATTTCGAAGCGGCGCGGGTCGAGCTTCTCCACGAGGCCGGGCTGAGCCTCCAGGGGATGATGGAAGAGGGGGTCATGATCGTCGTGACGGACATCGCCACCCGGTTCCTCAAGTCCGCCGGAGCGGACGAGGAACTCATCGTGGAGACCGGAGTGGTCGAGTTCAAGCGCGTGACATCCCGCTGGCATCAACGGCTCCTGTGCTGCGATGAGGTGTACGTCGAGCAGGAGCTCAACGCAGCAGCCACCAATCTGAACGGCAGGCCGATTCGGTTCCCCGCACATATGGCCGCGGCCCTCCACCCCTACCTGCTTCCGTCATGACGGTCGAAGCGATCGAGCGAGTCTCCGCTGCGGCCTGGCCGACCAACGAACGGACGACTGTGGGGGAGTGGGTCCTGTCGGCCGGCGACGGCTTCTCCCGGCGCCGCAACTCGACGGCCCCCTGCGGCCCGCTGCCCGTAGACGTAGAGCGACGCCTCGACGACGTCGCCGCCTGGTACGTCGTGCGCGGGCTCTCACCGCTCTACCGGATCACCCCGACGTGCGACCCTGCGATCGATCAGATCCTCGACGAGCGTGGGTACCGGTTGGAGACACCCGTTTCGGTCATGACGCGCCCGCTCGGAAGCCCGGAACACGTGGAAGGTGTCTCAGTATCACCGGTCGCCACCGAAGCGTGGGTCGCGACCGAACTCGATGCGCTGGGCGTCGACCGATCGCTCGTCGGACCGTGGCTGGCGACCATCGCCGCGGTTCCGTCGCCGGTCGCGTTCGTCACATCGATGGGCTTCGACGGGGCGGCGGGTGCCGGATTCGGTGTCGTCGGAGAGAACCTTCTCGGAGTGTTCGAGGTCGCGGTGCGTCCACGGGATCGGCGAGAAGGACACGCCAGGAGAGTCATGAGAGCGCTCCACGCGTTCGGAGCCGAGGAGGGGGCCGGGGAGGTTTTCCTCCAGGTGACCGAGGACAACCAGCCGGCGCTGAACCTGTACCGGGAACTGGGATACGACACCCTCTATCGCTACTGGTATCGCCGCGGCGACGCCTGACATCACGCGATCCGCTCGCGTGTCGTAGGCTGCGACCGGGGAGGTTCCACGCGGCCGAAGAATGTCGTCGACTGCGTGATCCCAGACGGACGCGGTAGCGGCACCGGCTCCGCACCGTTGCTGTTTCGGGACAGTATCTCCGTAGCCACGATCCCCGCGCTGGCCCGAACGCGGCGGCATTTCGACCGCGTCGGAGCCGACGGAATCGCCGTCTCGACGTCGCCGGGCCCAGGGTGCTGCCCTGGGGGAACGCGGCTGGAGCCGGTCTCGATCGGTCTCTTCTGCCTCCGAGGTGCCCCCTCTGCCCTCCGGGCATCTCCCCCACCTCAGCGGTGGGGGAGAATGAGAAGCGGTCCCGTGGCTCAGAGAGACCACGGTTCCAGGCTCGGCGGTGGGGGAGAATAGGAAGCGGTCCGGTGGCTCAGAGGAGCCGTGGATCCAGGCGCTGTGGGGGACTTGAAGAGTCGCTCCCGATTCCCTCATCCGCTACGCCCCTATGCACGGCTGGCGTTCTGGTTCGGGAGCTTCGGGACGAGCCAGCTGAGGAACGCGTCTTCAGAACGAGTTTGGAGCGTCGCACGACCGGGACCGGTCAGATCCACGACGAGACCTTCACCGCTGAGGAGCGTGCTTTTCCAGCCTCCGACCTTGCGGACGTTGAATCCCATGCCTTCGGTGAACGTCACGAGATGCCCCGTGTCGACTGTGAATTTCTCTCCCGGTCCGAGGATGAGCTCCTCGATCGCGCCGTATGCGGAAACGATGAGGTTGCCGGTTCCATGCACCTTCAGCATGATGAGTCCTTCGCTGGCGAAGAACGTCTTGCCGCCGCTCCACTTCGTATCGACCTCGAGCGACGGGGACGAGGCAATGTAGCCACCGCTCTGCACCATGAGCGTCTCTCCTTGCATCTCCATCACCTTCATGTCGCCCGGCAGGGCGGGAGCGAGGTAGATCAGCCCCCCGGAGGCCGGAGCCTTGTAGGTGTTGAGGAAGAAACTCTCCCCGCCGAACGTGGCCCGGCCGAGCGACTTGAGGAACCCTCCGCGGGCCTTCGTCTGGAGTTCGAGATCGGAGGACATGGCCACCATGGCCCCGGCCTCGACAACGATCTCCTCCGTCGGGTCGAGATCGACTTTGGCGGTGGCGTATGAAGGGCGGTAGTCAATCGAGATCTCCACGGGTCACATCCTTTTCGTGGCGGGCCTGAGTACCTGAACTGTACCCGGCGCATCAGGCGCCGGACATGCGCACGTGACCGACGGCCGCGCACGCCTGTGCCGGATCACGGGCGTGTGAGCGTTCGCGAAATCCCCCTCGGGAACGCTCACACGCCGGTTGGGAGTCGCGTCACACCAACCTTGGAGAGGGTTCGCTCAGATGTTGCGTCGTCCCGAACCGGTGTGACACGAACAGGCGGCGGATCCGTCACGGGTCGACGGGAGGCGATGACCTGGAGGCGATCCACCAACTCCCGCGCGATCCGCGACAAATCCTCATCTGTGATGGGGTCGCCGACGTTCCAGACTTCCGATTGGCTCGAGCGATTCCCATGTGTGCTGATCGTCATGGGGACATTCCACCACTTGGAAATGGCCCAGAGATGAGTGGCGGGTGACGGGAAAGTGAACTTTGGGGCGCCGCGTTCGTGCGCTGCAAACCGGTACCATCCGGGTCGATGCGGATCAACATCATCACGATCTTCCCCGACTTCTTCACCTCACCTCTCGATGTGAGCCTTGTCGGAAAGGCACGGGACAGCGGCACTCTCGACGTGCGTCTCTTCGACCTGCGCGAACACGGCAGGGGAGTTCACCGTCAGGTCGACGACGCACCGTTCGGCGGCGGCGCCGGGATGGTGATGATGGTCCAACCCCTCGCCGAGGCGCTCGAACCCCTGGCGGACACGCATCGCGTCCTCTTCACCCCTGGAGGAACACCCCTGGATCAGGAGACGCTCGATCGCTGGGCGACCCTGGAAGACCTGACGCTCGTCTGCGGCCGATACGAGGGCATCGACGAACGGGTCGCCGAACACTTCATCGATGAGGAGATCTCGATCGGCGACTACGTGCTGCTCGGCGGAGAAGTGGCTGCACTCGTCGCGATCGAAGGCGTGACCCGGCTCCTCACCGGAGTCGTCGGGAACCCAACGTCCGTCGAAACGGAGAGTTTTCGGGAAGGGCTCCTCGAAGAACCTCACTACACGAGGCCGGCCGAATTCCGCGGATGGGGCGTTCCCGAAGTGCTGCGGTCCGGCGATCATGCCAGGATCGAGGCATGGCGGGAGGAGGAGAGACTGCGCCGGACACGGGAACGTCGACCCGATCTTCTCGACGAGTAGGGGGACTCCCACATCTGTCGATCGACTTGAAGCGAAACCGCAGTAACATACGGCTCCGCTCTTCCCCCCTTTGTGTTTCTGGAGGATCCCGTGAACTTGATCGAACAGATCGACGGCGCCCAGCTGCGCGACGACGTCCCGGACTTCGGTCCCGGTGACACCGTCCGCGTGCACGTCCGCGTCATCGAGGGTGGCAAGGAACGCACGCAGGCGTTCGAAGGCGTCGTGATCGCCCGCAAGGGCGGTGGGATTCGTGAGACATTCACCGTCCGCAAGATCAGCTTCGGTGTGGGCGTCGAGCGCATCTTCCCCGTTCACGCTCCGATCATCCAGCAGATCGAGGTCACGCGCCGCGGCGACGTGCGAAGGGCAAAGCTCTACTACCTCCGAGACCGCGTCGGCAAGGCCGCGCGCATCAAGGAGAAGCGCGACTGACCAGACCGGCTCGAACCGACGCAACCGAACACGGCCCGTCTCATCGGCGGGTCGTTGTCGCGTCGCTCGGCGAAGACACGATGGGTAGCGCCGTCGACCAACTTGCGGACATGGATCCCACGATGGCCGTGCTCGCCGATCGGAACGGCGTCCCACCGCTGTGGCCTCGGGATCCGGGTTTCGCGACGATGGTGCGATTCATTCTCGAACAGCAGGTATCACTGGAATCGGCAGACGCGGCATACCGAAGGCTCGGCGAGGCGATCGGATCGGTAGAGCCCGGGCCCTTCCTCACGTTGGGTGACGACGAGCTGCGAAGCATCGGCTTCTCCAGGCAGAAGACCGGATACGTCCGGGGAGTCGCAGACGGAATCCTCGATGGAACGATCGACTTCGAGGCGATCGGCGGCCTCGACGATACACAAGCCCGGTCGCGCCTTCTCCGAATCCGGGGAGTCGGACCGTGGACGGCCGCGTGCTACCTCCTCTTCGTCCTCCGGCGACCCGACATCTGGCCTCCCGGGGATCGGGCGCTCCAGGTCGCGGTCGGACGTCTTCTCGACCTGCCGGACGTTCCGGACGTCGAGGAGACGAATCGACGGGCCGAGGCGTGGCGCCCGCTGCGTGCCGTGGCGGCACGCATGCTCTGGTTCGACTACCTCGGTGGCCCGGCCGGAGACCGGTTTGGCGGGGGTGAGCGGTAGGGTGGCGGCTGTGACCGATTCCGATCTCGAACCGATCTCGCTGGAAGCCACAAACGTCGAAGCCGTCGACGACGGTGAGAAACACGCGCTTCCGTTCTGGCTCGAGTTGCCGCTCCTGATCCTCGCTGCTCTGGTCATCGCCGTCATCATCAAGACGTTCTTCTTCCAGGCGTTCTGGATCCCCTCATCGTCGATGGAGGACACGCTCCAGATCAACGACCGGGTGATGGTCAACAAGCTCGCGTATCGACTCGGAGACCTGCAACGGGGTCACGTGATCGTGTTCGACGATCCTCGCGGCGGCGAAGCGCGAGAGGAGACGCTGTTCGAAGCAGCGCGGCGCAACGTCACAGAGGCGATCGGCGTCTCGGTACCCCGGACCGAGTTCATCAAGCGGGTCATAGGGTTGCCGGGGGAACGGGTCGAGATCGTCGACAGCCGGGTTCTCATCGACGGGGTTCCGATCGACGAGCCGTATCTGAAGACGGGATCGGTGATGCCGGACTTCGGACCGATCATCGTTCCGCAGGGCGAGATGTTCGTCATGGGCGACAATCGGAATGCGAGCCAGGACAGCCGCTACTTCGGAACCGTACCCATTGACACGATCGTGGGCCGTGCGTTCGTGATCATGTGGCCGATCGACCGATGGTCGACACTGTGACCTCCGGGTTACGAACGGCCAGCCGGTAGCATCGACGGCACCACGGAGAACGGGAGAAGCGCCTGTGGGCGACGAGGATCTCGAGCGATTCGAAACCGATGTCGAACTGCAGATCTATCGCGAGTATCGCGATGTCCTGCCGATGTTCCGATACGTCGTCGAAACGGAGCGCCGCTTTTATCTCGCCAACAAGGTCGAGATGAACACCCGCTCCGTTGAGGGCTCGGTCTACTTCGAGATCGAACTCGAGGACGCGTGGGTCTGGGACATGTTCCGGCCGGCTCGCTTCGTGAAACGGGTCAGGGTGATGACCTTCCGGGACGTCAACATCGAAGAGACCGACATCCCGTCCGAGTTCTGATTCGCGTCACACCTCGCTGAGAGGATGGCGGCATGTCGACTCGCCGCATGTCCGTCGGAGCCGCCGGAGAAGCCGTTGCCCTAGGGTTCCTTGAACGTCGAGGCGCAGTCCTCATCGGGCGAAACGTGCGTGTCGGTCGGGACGAGATCGACCTCCTCGTGGAGATTGAAGGTGAACTCGTTGTTGTCGAGGTGAAGACGGGAGCGGGGAGGGGAACGCGTCCGTGGGAGAACTACGACGACGAGAAGGCCGCCAGGATCCGACGGGCCGCTCGTGCAATCTCTGCGCGGCGCATCGACCTGATCGCTGTTGAGTTGACGGTCGCCGGAGCGACGATCCGATGGCTACCCGGTGTCGGCTGATCCGCGACGTCGCTGCTCCTTGAACCAGCATCCCCGATGCCAGTGTCGCCGCAGGTCCGGATCGTGGATCGGAACCACGACGAGATGCCCGACGCCGACGTCGATCGCGGCCCCGCAGCCCGGGCACACGTACACCTTGCGCGCCTGGTAGGGCTGCACCGGGGTGACGGCTTCCTCCCCGAAGCGTCCGTACGATCGTGAAAGTCCCGACTCCATGAGCAGCAGCGTATCGACGTTCGGTGGCTTCCAGTCGGACGGCACTGCGGCGTTGCAAGGCAGCCACATCCATTCAAACCACCGCTTCTGCGGTGGTGCTACCTTCGTCACATGAATTTCGTATCGATCGAGGATCACGGCCGGGTTCGTCGGCTCACGATGTCGTCGCCTGGGACGAAGAACGCCATACCCCGCAACGGTTGGGTTGAATTGGCTGAGGCGTTCGAAGCATTCGAGGCGTCCGACCAGCGTGCCCTCGTGATCTCGGGAGCCGACGGGGATTTCTCCGCAGGAGCCGATCTCAGCGCCGACTTCTCCGGCTTTGGCACGGCCGCAGCCAACGCCGAATACATGGAACTGCCGAACCACGCGGCACTGGCGTTGCATCGGATCTCGAAGCCAACAGTCGCCGCGGTGGATGGTGTGGCCGTCGGCGCCGGCATGAATCTGGCCCTCGGATGCGACATCGTGATCGCAACGGATCGGGCGCGTTTCGCCGAGATCTTCGTCAATCGGGGACTGACCCTCGACTTCGGTGGAACGTGGCTCCTTCCGCGCCTCGTCGGTTTGGCCCGTGCCAGAGAGATCGCCCTGACGGGACGGATTGTCGGTGCGGACGAGGCGATTGAGATCGGTCTCGTCGTTGAGGTCGTCCATCACGATTCCATCGAAGATCGGGCGATGGCGGTGGCGACGGGCCTCGCCGACGGCGCCCCGCTTGCCCAGCGCATGATCAAGGTTGCGCTGGATCGCTCTTCGTCCATGACGTTCGAGCAGACTCTCGCGTTCGAGGGGCAAGCCCAGTCGACGCTTCTCGGATCGGAGGATCTGTTCGAAGGAGCGGCGGCGTTCTTCCAGAAGCGACCGCCCGAGTTCAAGGGCCGCTGACGCACCGGCCGGTTTCTGTCACACCGGGGTCGTACGTTGCGTGCATGAACGCAACCATCACATCAAGCGCCATCGTCGGCGTTGAACCGCAGGCGGTTCGCGTCGAAGCCCACGTCGGCGGGGGCAAGCCCGGATTCGTGATCGTCGGCCTCCCGGACGCAGCAGTTCGCGAGGCGAAGGAGCGGGTTCGCGCCGCGTTCGCATCCACGGCGAACGAGTTTCCCGGGAAACGAGTGGTCGTCAACCTATCTCCGGCAGATCTTCCCAAGTTCGGTGCTTCCTACGACCTTCCCATCGCACTTGCCGTCCTCGCAGCCGACGGGAAGTTGCCGCACGGAGCGACGGAGGTCGTTGCCCTGGGGGAACTCGCTCTCGACGGCGAGGTGCGTCCCGCGCGAGGCGGATTGGGTGCGGCGCTCGTCGCCCGTGCCGTCGGCCGGCCGTGTCTCCTTCCCGTCGAGTCGGCGGCCGAGACGGCGGGCCGGGAGGATCTGGGAGTCCGTGCCGTGCGGTCGCTTGCTCACGCGATGGAGGTTTCGACGGGGAATGAGCCGGGCGAAGAAGTTCGTGCTCTCGTGGCACACGCCGCCAGCATTCCCGACCTCGCCGAGGTACGCGGTCAGACGCATGCGCGGGAGGCACTCGAAGTCGCGGCGGCGGGTGGTCACCACCTGCTGTTCCGAGGCCCTCCGGGATCGGGAAAGACCATGCTCGCACGTACCCTGCCCGGGATCCTCCCTCCGCTCGAGGATCGCGACGCTCAGGAAGTGGCCCTGGTCTGGGCTGCGGCGGGGCGCGCCCGGCCCGACCCCCTCGTCCCACCGTTCCGATCTCCCCACTATTCGGCGTCGCTGGCGGCGTTCATCGGGGGCGGCTCGGGTGTGCCGGTCCCGGGAGAAGTCGTGCTGGCACATCGGGGCGTCCTGTTCCTCGACGAACTCGGCGAATTCCCTCCGCATCTGCTCGATGCCCTCCGAACGCCGATCGAAGATGGATCGGTGGTCGTCGCCAGGAAGGGAGCGACCGTCGAGTTCCCGTGCCGTACCCAGGTGGTCGCCGCGACGAATCCTTGTCCATGCGGCTACGAGGGCGATCGCATCGTCGGTTGCACGTGCACCGCCTCGATGAAGGCCAAGTACAAGCGCAGATTCTCCGGGCCGTTCCTCGACCGATTCGACCTGCAGGTCGACGTGCCGAGACTGCGCATCTCCGAACTTTCCGGTCGCCGGGGCGAAGCATCGGCGGTGGTACGGGCACGGGTTGTTGCGGCTCGCAGACGACAGTTCGACGAACGCGGCCGGCTCAACCGGGAGCTCGGCAGGAGCGATCTCGACGAACTCGAATGGACGGTGGATGCCGCCGCGGTGCTCGACGCTGCCGCCTCAGGCGACCGGTTGACGGCACGTGGATGGGATCGGATTCGCCGGGTTGCCCGCACAGTGGCCGATCTCGAAGGATCTGGGCCGGTCGGAGGTTCGCATGTGCGGACCGCCTTGAGCATGCGGGTGACGTTATGAGCCGTGACGATCGCCTCCGACTGTCGTTCGCCGGCCTTCACCCGGACCGTGCCCGGGATCTGACCCGTCGGCACGGAAGCCCGTCCGGAACCGTGGATGCGATCCTTCACGGTCGGGCGAGGACCTCGGAAGCGATCCGCGAACGAGTCGCCGTGCCCGCCGATCGTCGGCGGATCGAACTCCAGGCCCTCGGTTTCGAGTGGATCGCCCGCGGAGACGATGCCTATCCGGCGCATCTCGATCGCTTCGAGGACGCTCCCGATGCGCTCTTCGTTCGGGGAACGATTCCGTCGGAATCCGGCGTTGGAATCGTCGGCACGAGGCGAAGTACCGCATACGGACTCGAACTCGCCGAAGCCTACGGGCGCGCCGTAGCGACCGCCGGATGGCCCGTCATCTCCGGTCTCGCCCGGGGCATCGACGGCGCAGCCCACCGGGGCATGGTTGCCGTCGGTCGGCCGGGAGTGGCCGTCCTTGGCTGCGGCATCGATGTGACGTATCCGAGGGAGCATCGCCGTCTCGGCGATCAGATCCTCGACGCAGGGGGAGCGATCGTGTCCGAATATCCGCCGGGTGCTCGACCGGATGCGTGGAGGTTCCCGCCGAGGAACCGCATCATCGCGGGTCTGTCCTCGGCTGTGGTCGTCGTTGAAGCTGCGAGGACGGGCGGAGCGTTGATCACAGCGCTCAAGGCGGCCGAGTACGGGATTCCGGTGTTCGCGATGCCGGGCGATGTCGACCGGGAGACATCCGAGGGGACGAACCGGCTGATTCGTGACGGAGCGTTCCCCGTCTTCGATCCTGCCGACCTCGTTGAAGAACTGGATCTCATCGTCGAACTCGCGGGTCGCTCCCGCACGAACGATCCGGAGCGAACAAGGCAAGGGTCGTTGACCTTCTCCTTCGAGGCCACGACCATGGCCTGATGAGAAACGGGGGCATCGACGCGGCAGTCACGGACTACCTGACACGTCTCGATGCCGAACGCGGGCTGTCGCCCCACACGATCGAGGCTTACGGACGGGACCTGAGTCAGTTCACGACGATGTGCCATCGCCTTGGCATCGACCGGTTGGGCGAAGTCGACCGACGGACCGTGCGACGCTTCCTCGCCCAACTCACGAGTCTGAACTACTCGCAGCGTTCGGTGGCCCGCAAGGCGTCGTCGGTCCGGGCGTTTCTCGAAGATGCAGCACGGCGCGGAGCGATTCCGGCGAATCCCGCTGCAGGCGTTCCACAGCCGAAGCGCCCCGGGACGCTTCCGAAAGCGATTCCCGCGCCGACGCTCGAGCGGTTCCTCGACGCCGTGGACGGGTCGGACCCCGTCGATCTGCGCGATCGGGCGCTGCTCGAGGTGCTGTACGGCACGGGTCTGCGTGTCTCGGAGGTCGCGGCGATGACCGTTGCGGACATCGGGACCGGCGGATTCGTGACGGTCCGGGGAAAAGGGGACAAGGAGCGTGCCGTGCCCGTCGGCGGACCGGCGGTGCGCGCAACGACCGCCTACGTCGAATCCGGGCGCTCGGCGTTGATCGGTCCCGACACCGGCGATGCCCTCTGGGTCGGGGTTCGGGGCGGGCGGCTCGACACCAGAGGGATCCGCCGGATCGTCCGGAGACGGCTTGGGACCTTCCCACATGCACTTCGCCATTCGTACGCCACGCACCTTCTGGAGGGAGGTGCCGACTTGCGGGCTGTACAAGATCTCCTCGGACACTCGGAACTGGCGACCACGCAGATATACACTGCCGTCACGCGAGAGCATCTCAGAAAGACCTATGAGCGGAGTCACCCACGTGCATGAGCGAGCAGAAGACGAACTGGCCGCGCTCTGGGATCGCTTCAAGAGCAACGGTGATCCGCGCGCGCGTGAAGGCCTGATCCTGCACTTTTCGCCGCTCGTGAAGTTCGTTGCAGGTCGCCTCGGCTCGGGGCTTCCGCGCAACGTCGATCCTTCCGACCTGGTGTCATACGGCACGTTCGGTTTGATCGACGCCATCGACAAGTTCGAACCCGAGCGGGGGTACAAGTTCGAGACGTACGCGGTGAACCGCATCAAGGGAGCCATCCTCGACGAGTTGCGTGCCCTCGACTGGGTGCCGCGATCGGTCCGGGCGAGAGCACGCGAGATCCAGCGGTCGATGGCGGAACTCGAACACGGCCTTCAGCGATCCGCGACCGAACAAGAGCTGGCCGACCACATGGAAATGTCGGTCGACTCGCTTCGCCGCCAGCTGGGAGAGCTTTCGACACTCGGCTTCGTCGCGCTCGACGAAGTCCTGAATCCCGACGAACGGGACTCTGCGGCGATCGGCGACGTCGTCGCCGACACTCGTGCTCTCGACCCGAGCGGATCGTTCGAGCAGGAAGAGACTCGCTACCTTCTCATCGATTCCATCAACCGGCTTCCGGAACGGGATCGTCTTGTGGTGACCCTCTACTACTTCGAGGGGCTCACGCTCGCCGAGATCGGTTCCGTCCTGAACGTGACCGAGTCCCGAGTCTGCCAGATCCATACGAAAGCGGTATTGAGCCTGAAGAACCGGCTCATGGAGCCGTAGCGGCCTCGTTCTCCGCTCCATCGTGGAGCGGAGTCATGGGATCTCGCGATGCCCATCAAAGTGCCTCTTGGGCTATGGCGTGACGGGACCTACACTTGCGGGCAATTCGCACGTCCACTACAAGCCCCCGAGGTCGGGCCGCGCATGCGGCCTGTGGGGTGTTCCGGGTGGGCGGAGGCGTGAACCCGAACACAGGAGGAACCACATGTCCGCGGTGAGTATGCGTCAGCTGCTCGAGGCCGGAATGCATTTCGGCCATCAGACCCGTCGCTGGAACCCGAAGATGCGTCCGTACATTTTCACGGAGCGCAACGGGATCCACATTCTCGATCTCCGCCAGACGCTGTCCCAGATCGATGCCTCATACGCCCTCGTTCGCGACACCGTCATCGACGGTGGCACCGTGCTGTTCGTCGGCACGAAGAAGCAGGCGCAGGGTGCGATCGAAGAGGCCGCCACGAAGGCCGGCATGCCGTACGTGAACCATCGCTGGCTCGGCGGCATGCTCACGAACTTCCAGACGATCCACAAGCGGATCCTCTACATGCTCGAACTTGAGCAGATGGAGACGTCCGGAGAGATGGAGTCGCTTCCGAAGAAAGAGCGTCTTCGTCTCCGAAGGGAACTCGAGAAGCTTCACACCGTCCTCGGCGGTGTTCGCGACATGAAGCGTGCGCCGGACGTCGTGTTTGTCATCGACGTCCTCACGGAGCACATCGCCGTGGCCGAAGCCAACCGATTGAATATTCCGCTGATGGCGATCGTCGACACGAATTGCGACCCGGATCCGGTTGATCTGGTCATTCCGGGGAACGACGACGCGATACGGACCGCATACCTGGTGAGCAACGCGCTCGCCGATGCCGCTATCGAAGGGCGTGAGATCCGCGAAGCGAAGCGGAAGGATGCGCCGGCGAAGGCCCCTGCGGGTGCCGCTCGACCGACCGAGAGCGAACCGGCGGCTGCCGTCGAGGAGCCGGCCCCGGCTCCCAGAACCGACGTGATCGTACTCGAGGAGATCCAGGCCGAGGCAGCGAGCGCCTCTTCCAGCTCTGAGACCCCGAAGGAGGACGCGTGAGCGACTTCACAGCAAGAGACGTACAGGAACTCCGCAAGGCGACCGGCGCCGGGATGATGGACGCAAAACGCGCCCTGACGGAGACGGGCGGCGACATGGACCGGGCGAAGGATCTCCTGCGTGAGCAGGGTCTCGCCGATGCGGCAAAGCGAACGGGCAGGACCCAGACGGAAGGCGCGGTGGGCTACTACCTCCATCGCCAGGCCGGCCGTCCCGTGCTCGGCGTCCTCATCGCTCTCGCATCCGAAACGGACTTCGTCGCGAAGAGCGACGAGTTCCAGCAGATTGCCAACGACATCGCGATGCATGCTGCCGCGTCACGTCCACGGTGGATCACGCGTGAGGACGTCCCTGAGGACGCCGTCGCCGAAGAGAAGCGGCTGATCGCCGCCCAAGCCGCCAACGAAGGCAAGCCTGAGCACATCATCGAGCGCATCGTCGAGGGGCGGCTGAACAGCTTCTTCGCCGACAACGTGCTCTACGACCAGGTTTACATCAAGAGCGATGATTTCGACGGCACCGTCGGCGAGATGGTCAAGCAACTCGCCGCCAAGATGGGTGAGAACATCAGCGTGGCGAAGATGGCCAGAGTCGCCATCGGCGAGGACAGTTGATGCGCAGGGTCGTACTGAAGCTCTCAGGTGAGGCGTTCGCTGATCGTGAGATGCAGTACGGAATCGACCCGGCCATCGTGTCGCGGGTCGCAGAGGAGATCGCCGGTGTTCACGCCGAAGGCTACGAGATCGGAATCGTCGTCGGCGGCGGCAACATCTTCCGTGGTGTCTCCTCGGCCGCCGGAGGAATGGATCGAGCCAACGCCGACTACATGGGCATGCTCGCGACCGTCATCAACGCGCTCGCATTGCGCGACGCGCTCGAACGGGCCGGTTCGCCGACGCGCGTGCAGACGGCGATCACGATTCAGCAGGTCGCCGAACCGTACATCCGGCTGCGTGCCGTTCGCCATCTCGAGAAGGGACGGATCGTCGTTTTCGCCGGAGGAACAGGCAACCCGTTCTTCACAACCGACACGACGGCGGCTCTGCGAGGCGCCGAGATCGGAGCAGATGCCGTGCTCAAAGCCACGAAGGTGGACGGCGTGTACGACGCGGACCCGGAGACGGATCCAGATGCCCAACTTCTCCCGGATCTCGGATACATGGAAGCGATCCAGCGACAGCTCGGGGTGATGGACGCCACGGCAGTTACGATGTGCATGGACAATCACCTTCCGATCCGCGTATTCAACATGAATCGGCCGGGCGAGATCGCTCGAGCCGTGCGTGGAGAGGACGTTGGGACCCTCGTTCACTAGGAGGCGACGTGATCAACGAACTGCTCGAAGACGCCGATCACAAGATGGACCAGGCTGTGGTCCATACGATTCAGGAATTCGGTCGGGTCCGGACGGGTCGGGCGAATCCCGGTCTGCTCAGCCGGATCACCGTCGACTACTACGGCACGCAGACTCCGTTGCAGCAGATCGCCGGGTTCACCGTTCCAGAGGCGCGTCTCCTCGTCATCCAGCCGTATGACAAGACGGCGATCCACGCGATCGAGCGGGCGATCCAGGAAGCCGATCTCGGTCTCAACCCGTCAAACGACGGGAACGTGATCCGGCTCGTGTTCCCTTCGCTCACCGAAGAGCGTCGCAAGGAACTCATCCGCTACGTGCGTCACCTCGCAGAAGACGGACGGATCGCGATCAGGAACGTGCGCCGACACTCGAAGGATCGAATCGAACACGAAGACGTCTCAGAGGATGACATCCGTCGTTCGGAGAAGGTGTTGCAGACCAAGACCGACGAGCACATCGCCCGCCTCGATGAGAGTCTGGCAGCCAAGGAAGCGGAACTCCTCGAAGTGTGACGGAGGCTGCTGATGCGTACCGACGACGATCGTTCCCCGAACGACGATGAGGCGACCCGGGCCGCCGGACACCTCACAGGGGCCGGGGACGCGCCGCGGTCGGAGCCCGGGCCGTCAGATACTCCACTCTCGTCCGCGCCCGAAGTACCCTCACCGGGTATGGACGACCACGACCCCGATGTGACCGGCGAACTCGAACTCCCCGAAGACTTCAACGACCTCGAACCGCACCCTGCGAAATCCGATCCCGGATTCGACGGCTGGCTCGACGGTGACGAGGACGACGAGGCCGAAACCGAAGCCGGTGATCCGTACACCTCCCTCAGTACCCCCGAGGAAGACGACGATGCTGCCGAGATCGCAGAGTGGATGGCCTTCACGAACGCCGCGAGCAGCGACGGATCCGATCCTCATGAGCCGGATGTCGTCGTCGACATGACGGACGGTGGGTCGGATGTCGACGATTCCGAACCATCCGAAGGTGATGAGGTCGAGATGGCGGTCGACGGGCGGGCAAGCGCCGCCGATGACGAACCCCTGAGCATGACAAGCGGAGCCATCTTCGACGAACCGGTCGAGGAGAAGGCAGGGGAAGAGGAGTTCGAGATCGTCGCTGACGTCGACGCGGCCCTCGAGCCTCCCGTTGAAGCATCCGGGGATTTTGAGCCGGAGGACGAGCCTCACACCGAACCGGACCTCCCCGCGGACGAAACCCGGTCGGCGGCGGATGACCTACAGATAGTGCCGATCGTCACATCCGGAGCGGATGACACCACCGAGGGAGAAGACGGGTTCGGCATCGACGACACGGGGGAGATCCCGATCACCGGGGGGGAAGCCGCGCCGACGGGACCGGCCGTGTTCGACTACCAGGAAGACGACCTCACCTCGGAACACTACCTCCACGCCGCCACCCGCGAGCACCACGAGCTTGCGGCTGCCGTGACGGCGGCCCGGGCGACTGAGACCGAGCAGGTGGCCGTCTCTGCAGCGATACCGGGACTCGAGTCCGGCGTCGTCGGATTCGATGACGTGGTCGCCACGGCAGACGATGACTCCTCCGCGCTCGCGGCACCACCCAGACAATCATCCGATTTGCTCGTGCGCGTCGGCACGGCGGCGGCTCTCATCCTTGCCTTCGTCGTATCTCTGCTCTGGCGTCCGGCGATCATCGTGCTCGCACTCGCCGTATTCGTCATTGCGGCCGGCGAGTTCTACAGCGTCCTGATCCACCGCCACTACAAACCGGTATCGCTCTTCGGTTTCCTCGGAATCGTCGGTGCCGGCATCGGAACCGTCGTGTGGGGTGTCATCGCTATCCCGATCACGTTCGCGTTGATGATCACTGTTCTCCTGCTGTTCGATGCGGTCAGCCAGCGACGCAAAGGCGCGGTCACCGGGTTCACGCTCACGATCCTCGTGGCATTCTGGACCGGTGGTCTCGGCGCATTCGCCTTTCCGATCATCGCAGCCGATGATTACCAGGTGCTGGTGCTGACCGTGGTCGCCATGGTCGCGCTCGTCGATGTCGCGGCGTACGGAGTCGGTCGAGCCATCGGGCGGCGACCATTCGCTCCCGTGATATCTCCGAAGAAGACGATCGAAGGATTCGTCGGGGGCACGCTCATGGCGTTCCTGGCGGGATCGGTGGCGAGCTTCTTCGTCACAGCCATCGATCTGCCGGCAGGGCTCTTGTTGGGCGCCGTCGTCGCCGTGTTCGCACCTCTCGGTGACCTCGCGGTCTCGGTCGTGAAGCGTTCCCTCGACATCAAGGACATGGGGTCGATTCTCCCGGGCCACGGTGGCCTCCTCGACCGCATCGATGCGATCATCGCCGTCATCCCCGCAGCGTGGGCGGCATTGCTGTGGCTGGGGTTGCTCTGACACCGGTCATCGTCCTCGGAGCCACGGGTTCGATCGGCCGACAGACGCTCGAGGTTGCGAACCATCTCGACCTGCCGGTGTTGGGACTGGCAGCAGGGACACTGTCCGAGAAGATCATCGAGCTGGCATATCACTACCCGGACGCATCCGTCGCGATCGCACATCCCCCGGCCGGGACGATCGACGCGGCGCTCAAACACAGAATCGCTTTCGGTCCGGGAGCGGTGGCCGCACTCGCGCGAACACCGCACACGATCGTCGTCAACGGCATCGTCGGTGCTGCAGGCCTCGAACCGTCCCTCGCCGCCCTCGAGGCCGGCAACCGGCTCGCGCTCGCGAATAAGGAGAGCCTGCTCACCGGCGGGCCGATCGTCCTGGAAACGCTTCGAGCATCGGATGGCGACCTCATCCCGGTCGACAGCGAACACTCGGCCGTCTGGCACTGCCTGAGAGGTGAAAGAGCCGACGAGGTCCGGCGAGTGATCCTGACGGCTTCCGGCGGGCCGTTTCACGCTTCCCCGGATGTGAATCTGCGTGATGTATCGGTGGACGATGCCCTGGCCCATCCGACGTGGAATATGGGGCGCAGGATCTCGATCGACTCTGCAACGCTCATGAACAAGGCGTTCGAGGTCATTGAGGCGCACTACCTGTTCGAACTCGACTACGACCAGATCGACGTGATGATTCACCCGACGAGCTACGTCCACTCGTTCGTCGAGTTTGTCGACGGAGTCGTGAAAGCGGAAGTCGGCCCTCCCGACATGAAGAAGCCGATTCAGAACGCGATGACGGCTCCGCGTCGTGTCGGAGCAAGCGTCGGATCCCCGAGCCTCGCCGGTGTCGAGCTGTCGTTCTCCGAACCCGACCGAGAGCGATTCCCGGCCCTCGACCTCGGATACCGGGCCGGGAGACGGGGAGGGAACGGCCCGGCGATCCTCAACGCCGCCGACGAGGTGGCCGTGGCAGCGTTCCTCGAGGGCCGCATTCGATTCACCGACATCGCGACCGTTGTCGAAGAGACGCTCGAAACCGTTCCCGCGGCACCCGTGACAAGCCTCGCCGAGGCGCTCGAATCGGACGCGATCGGGCGGACGGCCGCAGGTGAAGCGATTGCGGCGCGGACCTTCCGGTAACCGACATCGGGCGGTACCGTTGAACCGATGAACTCGACGATCGGAATGTATTGATGGGTACCGCCGTCATGATCATCGGCATCGTGCTGATGATCGTGATTCACGAAGGTGCACACTTCGTTGCAGCGAAGGCGTTCGGCATGAAGGCCACCGAAGCATTCTTCGGCTTCGGTCCGCGCATCTGGTCGATGACCCGCGGTGAGACCGAGTACGGGGTCAAAGCCATCCCGCTCGGTGGCTACGTTCGAATCATCGGAATGAACCCGCTCGAAGAGATCGACCCGGATGAAGAGGCGCGAACCTACAGAACCGCCGTCTTCTGGAAGAAGTCCATCGTCGTCCTCGCGGGCATCTTCAGCCATTTCGTCGTCGCGGCAATCCTGCTGACGGTCGTGTTCGTCACCTGGGGAGCGGTCGCGACCGACGATGCCGGTCAACCCATCCCGACGTTGACACTGTCGGTCGTTGCTGCGACAACACCAGACGGCGACGCCGTCTCTCCTGCATCGACCGCAGGGTTCATGGCTGGAGATCATCTCGAGACGTACGACGGCATGCCGATCGCCACGTGGGATGAGTTCGTTGATCTGGTCCGTGCCGACGGTGGGCAGACCGCCGTGATCGGCTTCGAGCGAGACGGTGAACAGATCCAGGCAGCGACACACCTGGCATACACCGAAGTGCCCGTGGTCGTCGGCGACGAGATCGTTCGAGATCAGGATGGGAAGATCGTCTATGAGAAGGCCGGGTACTTCGGTGCGGCCCCCGAAGTCGCCAGGGAGAAGATCGGTCCGACCGGTGTTGTGACACACGTGTTCAGCGGAATCGGGACCGCAGTCGGTCAGAGTGTGCAAGGTCTCTGGCAGATGATCGTCGGATTCCCGAAACTCATCGCATCGGTCTTCGGCGGAAACCAGGACGTGCTCGACGAGGTTCGCCCGATCAGCCCGATCGGACTCGTGCGACTCGCAGGCCCGCTCGAAAGCACACTGATGATGCTCGCCCTCGTGAACGTGTTCGTCGGAGTGCTCAACTTCATCCCGCTGTACCCACTCGACGGTGGCCACTTCGCCGTAGCGCTCTACGAGAAGATCCGCGGACGCGCACCCGACGTCACGAAGCTCATGCCGGTGGCGGCCGCTGTGATCATCTTCCTCGTCGCCGTCGGGTTGATGGGCGTCTATCTCGACATCTTCAAACCCATCCAGTTGTAGCCGGCTCCCGGCTACGAGGCGATTTCTCCCTACCATGGTCCCATGACGATCACGCGTCGGGGTTCACGCAAGCTCATGGTCGGGCCGGTCCCGGTAGGAGGACGAAGCCCGGTCTCCGTGCAGTCGATGACGACCACCAAGACCGCCGATGTGAATGGCACGCTTGCCCAGATATATGCGTTGCGCGGTGCGGGGGCGGACATCGTTCGCGTCACCTGCAACGACGTCGAAGCAGCACAGGGCTTGGCCGAGATCGTTCCCCGGTCGCCGGTGCCGATCATCGCCGATATCCACTTTCATCACCGGCTCGCTCTCGCCGCACTCGAAGCCGGAGTTGCCGGTCTCCGGCTCAACCCGGGGAACATCCGCAAGGAAGCCCATATCAAAGAGGTGGCGCGTGCCGCCTCCGAGGCCGGAGTTTCGATCCGGGTTGGCGTGAACGCCGGCTCTCTCGATAGAGATCTCCTCGCCGAATTCGGAGCTCCGGTTCCTGAAGCGCTCGTGCGGTCGGCGCTTCACGAGATCAGGTACCTCGAGGATGTCGGTTTCCGGGACATCAAGATCTCGGTAAAACACTCGAACGTGCCGAGCATGGTCGAGTCCTACCGGCTGCTCGCCGACCGTGTCGACTACCCCCTCCACCTGGGGGTCACCGAAGCCGGCCCGCCGCCGGGTGGGCTCATCAAGTCCGTCGCGGGGATCGCGACGCTGCTGCTCGAAGGGATCGGAGACACGATCCGATTCTCGCTGACCGCCGATCCCGTCGAAGAGGCCAAAGCCGGACGACAACTGCTCGAATATCTGGGCCTCCGGGAGCGAACGGGACTCGATCTGATCGCATGTCCATCGTGCGGCCGTGCCGAGGTCGATGTCATCAAGGTGGCCGCCGACGCCACCGCGGCGCTCGAGGAAGCGAAACTCCCCATCCAGGTTGCCATCATGGGATGCATCGTCAACGGGCCCGGCGAGGCACGAGAAGCGGACATCGGCATCGCAGCAGGACGCGGCAAGGGTCATCTGTTCATCAAGGGGCAGGTGGTTCGCGTCGTTCCGGAAGCGGAGATGGTCGATGCGCTCCTCGACGAGGCCCGACGGCTCTTAGACGAGGGAATCGAGGCGAGGCTCGCCGCCGCGGATGTGTCGGCCGCCGACCTCGCGGACGAGACGAGGATCGAACTCCTCGAGATCCAGGGGGACGCCAACCGCTCCGAGCAGCGGAGGGCGGCCGTCGCGGACATCGCCACCGGCGAAGAAGCATGAAACGGACGCCGTTCCGGGCCGTCCTGCTCGCCACGGCTGTCGTCGCCGCCTCTTGCACGACCGGAGGTTCCGCGACGACCACAACCGGTGGCGCCGCCGAAACGGTACAGACCACGGTTCCCGCGGGAAAGACGACCGCCGAGGAGATCTACGAACATGTCGCACCGGCGATCGCGTCCATCGACACGGACATCGCCGGCGGAAGTGGCATCCTCATCGACGGCGGAACCATCCTCACAGCGGCCCATGTGGTGTGGCCGTACAGAGCCGTTCGCGTCGTCTTCCCCAACGGCACCGAATTCAACGAAGCTCCGGTCGTCGGCCTCGACCCGTTCGGCGACCTGGCCCTCGTGGACGTATCCGGCTCCTCCGACCTTCCGGAGCCGGCCACAATCGGCGACGGCGAAGGAATCCCTCTCGGAAGACCCGTGTATCTCGTCGGCTATCCGGGGGAGACGGAGTCGTTTCCGAAACCGACGATCACCGAAGGCATCCTCTCCCGTACCCGCGAGTGGGACGGTGAGGATTGGACGTTCCTGCAGTCGGACACCACGGTCGTCGGCGGCCAGAGCGGCGGCGCCCTGGTCGACGAGACGGGCATGGTTGTCGGAATCACGAACTTCAGCTTCCTCGAGGAGTTCGGTCTGTCCGGCTCCCTCAGCGATGCAGCGGCCAAGATCGAGCAGATGAGGGCGGGCGAAGATATCGCTGCCCTCGGTGACCGGTTGCCCCCGATGGGACGCGGCAACGACCGGTTCTCGTTGACGTTCCAGAACGTCTGGCGAGACTTCGTCTTCGTGTTCGAGGCGCCGCTGTACTCGCAAGTGGCATTCTCCGCATCCTCTGATGCCGATGTGTCGCTGACGCTGAACACGATCGACGGACTCGAGATCGCAACGGCCGATGACACGACCGGCGGCGAGGAGACGATCGACGAACTCGTGACGTTCCGCGGACAGTACGTGCTGCGCGTCGAGAGCCTCGGAGGCACCGGTGACGTGCAGTTGCGATCCGACGTGGACCTCGTCGAGTGGGAGGATCCCGACGACGGGCGCGTGCTCGACCGCGAGTCCACCATCACCGGAAACATCGACTATCCGGGCGACTTCGACTGGTATCGCGTCGACCTCGGGAAGGGACAGTCGCTCACGGTCGACGTGGACGCAATCGCGTTCGATCCCGTTCTCATGATCGACGGGCCCGACGGCGACGGATACGTCCAGGCGCTGGATGACGACTCCGGCGGCGGGCTCTTCGGAACCGACCCGAGGATCGTGTTCACCGCACGCCAAACGGGATCGTTCTTCGTCATCGTCGCCGACAGCGGATCGACGGGCCCCGGGGCGTACCGGCTGACGATCGACTGAGAGGATCGACCGTCGCTATCCTCGGGTGCCCCAATATCACTGGAGTCAGTTCGTGCGCTGGTCACACGCGTTCATCCCCACCCTTCGAGACGATCCGGCCGATGCCGAAGCGGCGAGCCATCGCTTGCTCGTCCGGGGCGGCTACATCCGGCAACTCATGTCCGGCGTGTACTCGCTGCTCCCCATCGGGCACCGTGTTCGCAACAAGGTGATGGCCATCATTCGCGAAGAGATCGACGCGATCGGGGGACAGGAACTTCTCCTGCCGGCGCTCCACCCGAGAGAGATCTGGGAACGGACCGGCCGTACCGAGGCGATGGCCGACATCCTGTTCACGCTCAACGACCTTCGTGGAGGGGCCGCCGTGCTCGGACCGACCCACGAGGAGATCTTCACAACCATCGCAACCGAGCTCACGTCGTACAAGCAGGTTCCGCAGCTCTGGTATCAGATCCAGACGAAATTTCGCGACGAACCCCGGCCCAAAGCCGGTCTGCTGCGTGTGCGCGAATTCACGATGAAGGATTCATACAGCTTCGACATCGACACGGCAGGTCTCGACCTGCAGTTCGACCGGCACTTCGCCGCGTACAAGAGGATCTTCGCACGTCTCGGAGTCACCGCCGTTCCCGTCGAAGCATCATCCGGAGCTATGGGCGGTTCGGACTCCGTCGAGTTCATGGTCCCGTCACCTGCGGGCGAGGACAACGTCGCACACTGTCCGGCATGCGACTACGCAGCCAACGTGGAACGGGCGACGTCGGCGATACCGGCGGTGGAGGACGAACCGGGTCCGGATCAGCCGGAGCGGTTTCCGACGCCCGGTGTTCGGACCATCGCCGATCTCGCGGAGTTCGATGGGGGAGCGGCGGCCGATCGCCAGATCAAGACCCTCGTCTACATGCTCGACGGAGAGGCGACCCTGGTGCTGCTGCGGGGCGATCACGAACTTCAGGAACAGAAACTCCACGACGCGTCCGGTGCTGTGGAGGTCCGTCCCGCCCATGCCGAGGAGATCCGCGAACTGCTCAGAGCGGATGCCGGAAGCCTCGGAGCGGTCGGCCTCAGCGGGCCGCGGATCTTCGCGGATCTGCAACTCGCGAAGCGAACGAACATGGTCACCGGAGCCAATCTCAATGATCACCACCTTCGCGGAGTCGACGTCGGCAGAGACATCGCCGTCACCGAGTGGATGGACCTGCGCACCGTGGTAGCGGGGGAGGGCTGCCCGGAGTGTGGCGAACCCCTCGAAGTCTTCCGCGGGATCGAAGCAGGACACATCTTCAAG
>JANTHO010000033.1 GCA_024762335.1 Acidimicrobiia bacterium
ATCAGTTCACCGTTTGTTCATTACCCGTTTCGGACCCGTTCAGATGGGTGGTGCATCGTTCTGTGTGTCGTCAGAGCGGCGACACGCAGATACGAGGAGCAGCAATGCGCAAGACACTCATGACCGGCTTCGTCGTCGGTCTCCTGACCATCATCATGGCCGTCCCGGCTTTCGCCTCGAACGGCAAGTCGGCTGACAGCAACGGGCGTCCCGGATCGGAAGTTCAGGTCACCGTCCTCAGCACGGGTCTCACCTACGACTCGATCGTCAAAGCCGACCTCCCGATGCACGGCCGGTTCCAGCAGCTCATCCCGACCGAAGATGGTCTGACCACCGAGTTCGGCCCGGGCGACCGGGGCTACGTCGGCGGCCGCTGGTGGCTCGATGTCAATGGAGATGGCGAGATGAACGAGGGCGACGCCTTCTTCCTCTGCCCCCTCCTCGGCCCGGGCCGCTGAACGGATCGATCTTCAACGACAGGAGGGGTCCCGCCGATCGGCGGGGCCCCTCTCATTTCCTGGCGCATCGTCGGACGCCTTGGGTCCGATCAACCGATGGGCTGGAGTTCCTTCTTCTCGTCGGGCTCGGCCGTGGGACGCTTCGCCTTCGGAGCGTTCTCCTCTTTGCCGGCCCAGATCAGTCCGAGACCGGCGACGATCACCGTGAGGCCGATCGCAGCGAGGGTGCCCGCGATTGCGAGACCGAGCTGGAGGGCCGAATGGGTCACGGTTCCGACGCCGAGTTCTCCGAACAGGCCGTGGACGGTTCCGCTCCATGCCTGGCCGCGTGCGGGTCCGTCGAGCGGATGCATGCGATCGAACCCGGTCCAGTACCTGCCGTCGACCGGGACATCGTATGTTCCAGCGGGGAACGTTTCGCCGTTGTACTCAGCATCTTCTGTCAGGACGACCGTCTGCGTTCCGTCCAATGTGTGATGGCCGATCGTCGCCATCTGGTACATGTACTCGGTCGCCGTATTGACGAGCGGATCGTTGGGATCGAGGTCGGACTGAACGACCGGATAGCCCCAGTCATCCGTCAGCAGCGTCATGATCGCATCGGCGCCTTCGGTGGTGCCACGATCGACCAGCTGTCCGGCATCGTTGTAACTGAGCGTCACGTTCTGTGCCTCGCTGAACGCCTGGAGTGAGCCGTATCCGGCCTGTACACGGCTGTAGGCCACCCCGCCCGAGACCACGAAGATGAGCCCGATCACGGAAAGAACGATTCCGAGGGTTCGGAGTCGTTGAGCCATTGTTGCCTCCTGATTGCTTGTGAACGGTTTCACAACGCTCATTCAATCGTATTTCGACGATAACCGATAGAGCCCAATGCCCTCTGACGTAGGGCCGTTCGGCATGACCAGGCCGCACCGGGGTTCGCCGCCGCATATCGAACATCGTCGATGTACCGACTTTCGGCCCGATGTTGCGCACAGGGACGTTTGATACGCTCACGTCTATGAACCCGCAACCACCACCCGCCTGCCTCGACGATGACCCGCCGGTCGATCCAGCGCCGCTGAGTGAGGAGGAGATGGCGGCGATCGCCAAAGCCCTGGGGCATCCGGCTCGCGTGAAGATCGTCAAGTATTTCATGGAGTGCAGGCCCCACACCGTCGGCGAGATCGCCGCACAATTGACGCTCGCTCAGTCAACAGTTTCGGAGCATCTCCGCATCCTGCGCTCGGCGGACGTCCTGCGGACGGAAGACGATGGGCCGCGAACCTGGCATTGTCTCAACCGTTCCGTGCTGAAACGGTTCGCCCGCGATACGCAAGCCATGACGGTCCGCAGCGACCGCTGAAACCTCCGGTCCTCGGGCACGTCACTGGATGTGTTGGACGGGGGACGCTGAGGCTCCGAGCGCACCGGAATTCGCTACGAACAAATCGACGAGCACCTCGCCGGTGCCCACTGTCGTACGGCGGCGAACCTCATAGCGAGATCGACAGTCCCGGATAGGCAGCTTCGGTCGCGTGGAAGCGTTTCCTCGCGTTGTGTACGAGGGCTCCGACGGCGGTGTCCGTCCGCCCCGGATCCATGCTCGTCAGGATGAGCCGATCGATACCGACATCTGCGGCAACAGCGACGGCGTCCTCCCAGGTCGAGTGGCCCCATCCCCTATGTGCCTCGACTTCCTCCGGTAGATACTGGGCGTCGTGGATTAACACATCAACGCCGCGGATCGCTTCGAGAATGGCTCCATCCCGTGCCGAACCGGCTTCATGATCGGTGACGATCGCGACGCTCGACGAAGGGCCGTCTATCCGGTAGCCGACCGCTCCCTGCGGGTGCTCGACGGCGAACGGCGTGAACGTCATGCCGCGGACCTCGACGGCCTCGAAGATCGGTTCGTATCGGACGAGCGGAGCATCGGCGAGTACAGCGGGGAACCAAGGATGGGCGATGACCGATGTCAGAGCAGTCTCGGGGTCGCCGGGTCCGTGAATCATGATCTCCGTGTCACCGGCCCAGACGAGATCCAGCATCGAGATTCCTTGAATGTGGTCCCAGTGGTAGTGGGTGAGAAACACGTCGATCGGCCCATCGGGAGCCAGCCCGTAGGCCGGGTAGGCCATCAGCCCGGTTCCGACGTCGACGAACCCAAGGAGATAGTCACGGTCGACCACCGCGAATGACGTCGTGTTGCCCCCGTAGATCTCGAACTCGGATCCCGATACTGGAATCGAGCCGCGACTGCCGAGCACCACCAAACGAAAATCGCTCACCATGGGCCACACCCTCTCCCGCTGACCTTCGAGCGTAGTGGAACAAATCAACCCCCGGCCGGGGTTTCATCGAATAGGGTCAACAACGTCACAAACCCGGGGAATCTATGAGCAAACCAGCCATCATCGCCGTCGACGACGACCCGCAAGTGCTCGCCGCCGTCCGCCGCGACCTGCGGAGTCACTACGGATCGAGCTATCAGATCGTGGCCGCCTCATCGGGCGCCGAAGGACTCGAACTGGTGAACGATCTGAAGAGTCGGGCCAGGACCGTGGCTGCGTTCGTCGTCGACCAGCGCATGCCCGAGATGAGCGGCACCGAGTTTCTCATG
The DNA here is from genome assembly GCA_024762335.1 of Acidimicrobiia bacterium. Lineage (GTDB taxonomy): Bacteria > Actinomycetota > Acidimicrobiia > Spongiisociales > UBA5794 > JAHEEL01. Next base: position 3,064 of record JANTHO010000033.1, read on the forward strand.
GCGGCGGATCAGCTGTTCCCGCAGGCCAAGCGGTTGCTCCTCACTGCATACGCCGATACCGAGGCGGCGATTCAGGCCATCAACGACGTGGGCCTCGATCACTATCTCCTGAAGCCGTGGAGCCCGCCCGAAGAGCGCCTGTACCCGATCCTCGACGACGTGCTCGACGACTGGCAGGCGCACGCCGAGGTCCCGTTCGACGGCATTCGCGTGCTCGGCACCGTCTGGTCGCCGACGACGTATGAGGTCAAGGCGTTCCTCGCCCGCAACGAGGTCCCGTATCGATTCATCGACATCGAACGCGACGCCGACGCGGCCGAGCTGGCCTCAACCGCTTCCGGCGGTACGCCAACGCTCCCGGTCGTGTTCCTCAGCGACGACACCGTGCTGGTCAATCCCACGAAGCAGGAGCTCGCCGGCGCGGCGGGGATCCACTCGAAGCCCGAGGCTCCTTTCTACGACCTGGCGATCGTCGGCGGCGGCCCGGCCGGCCTCGCCGCCGCCGTCTACGGCGCCTCCGAAGGCCTGTCGACGGTACTGATCGAGCGTGAGGCACCCGGCGGACAGGCGGGGACAAGCTCTCGGATCGAGAACTACCTCGGCTTCCCGAAAGGCATCAGCGGCGCGGACCTGGCCCGCCGCGCCATTGCCCAGGCCACGCGCCTCGGCGCAGAGTTGACGACGGCCGCGGAGGTCGTGGAGGTTCGGGTGGATGACACGGTCAAGACGGTGGCCCTCGCGGACGGCACCCAGTTGAAGTGCCGGGCGATGCTCATAGCGAGCGGGATGACGGTGCGCAGGCTCGACGTCCCCGGATACGACCGCTTCGAAGGTGCCGGCGTGTACTACGGCGCCGCGGCGACCGAAGCGGCCACGTATCGCGACCGTCACGTTTACGTCATCGGCGGCGCGAACTCGGCCGGTCAGGCGGCGGTGATGTTCTCGAAGACGTCGTCGAAAGTGACGATGATCGTCCGCAGCGACTCGCTCGGACGCAAGATGTCGCAGTACCTCGTCGATCAGATCGACGACATCGACAACATCGAGGTGCTCCTCAACAAACGCGTCGTCGAGGTCACCGGAGAGACAAGGGTCGAGTCGATCACACTCGAGGATGTCACGACCGGGGACCGGGAGACCCGCGAGGCTTCGGCGCTGTTCATCTTCGTCGGTGCGGTCCCCCACTCGGCGTTCCTCGAAGGCACCGTCGCGATGGCGGAGAAGGGCTTCATCTACACGGGGCACGACGTCACGGCGTTCACCGGCGAATGGCCGCTCGCCCGTGATCCGTACCCGCTCGAAACGTCCGTGCCGGGCATCTTCGCTGCAGGCGACATCCGCGAGGGGGCGATCCGTCGCGTCGCGTCGGCCGTCGGCGAGGGGTCGGTCGCCGTGTCGCTCATCCACCGATACCTCAACACGGTGTGAGCACGTTCAACCTGCGCTCCGTGGACCTGTTCGCGGGCCTCGACGATGAGGCTCTCGACCGTCTCGCCGAGCACCTCGGCGAGTGCTCGGTCGGTCAGGGCGAGTGCCTGTTCGATGAAGGCGATCCAGGCGACGTGGCGTACGTCATCACCGACGGCGAGATCGAGATCGTCAAAGCGTCCGGCGATCAGGAGGTGCGGATCGCCGTGTCGGGTGCGGGGGTGATCGTCGGTGAGATGTCGCTGCTGACCGGCGAGGTCCGCAGCGCCACCGCCCGAGGACTCACGGACGCCAAGCTCGTGACCATCCCGAAGGAGGCCTTCGACAACCTGCTCAATTCGGACGTTCGTGCCCTGCGGGCCCTCTTCGATGTGTTCATCGCCCGCTGGCGGGAGCAGCAGGCCCGCCTCCGCCAGTCCGAGCGCATGGCGCAGCTCGGCGTCCTCACCGCCGGCCTCGCCCACGAGATGAACAATCCTGCCGCGGCCGTGACACGCGGCTCGAGCCTCCTGCCGGCGACGATCGAGCGCCGCGCCGCGGCCGATGCGGCGCTTCCTCCCGGCACCGTCCTCCCCGAACCGTCTACGTCCGGCGTGAGCATGGGCGGCATCGAACGCGCCGACGCTGAAAATGCCGTGGAGAGCACGCTCGACCAGCTCGGCGTAGACGAGGCGTGGCAGATGGCTCCCGTGCTCGTCGACGCCGGCTTCAGGGCCTCTGATCTCGCGACGGTCGGCCCACACGTCGCTGAGGCGCTCGCCGCTCGTGCCGACATCGATTCCCTCGTCGCCGAGGTGTCGGAGGGATCGAAGCGGCTCAGCGAACTGGTGGCCGCCCTCAAGTCCTACTCGTACCTGGATCAGGCACCGGTTCAGGACGTCGATGTGGCAGCGGGTATCGACGACACACTCCTCATTCTCAAATCCAAGACGAGCGGCATCACCGTCGTACGCGAGTACGACGAGGCGCTGCCGAACATCACGGCGCACGGGAGCCGCCTCAACCAGGTATGGACCAATCTCATCGACAACGCCGCCGACGCCATCCATGAAGCAGGCATCGACGACGGGCGGATCACGCTTCGCACGGCGTCTGGACGCAACTGCATCGTGGTCGAGGTCGAGAACAACGGCCCGGAGATCCCGGCGGCGATCCGGGACCGCATCTTCGAGGCGTTCTTCACAACGAAGGAACCGGGCAAGGGAACCGGCCTCGGCCTCGACACCGTCTACGACATCGTCGCCAACCAACACCGCGGCAAGATCGAACTCGACTCGACCGAAGACCGAACGATCTTCACCGTCACCCTCCCCATCACCCCACCATCCTGACCCCCATCGGTGCTTTCCGCTCCCGGCGCCTGAATCCAAGGTTTCTCTCTGGTGGTTGAGAGGAATCCCTTTCCCTGTCACGGTTTCGCCCGACGCCGAGGCTCGCAGCAAAGGTGAGGCATGGACGGTTCTTCGTCTCCACCACGCCAGTGGGGGAGACGCGATCGAGCGGTTGCTCGATCGCAGAGGGGGCTTCTCGACGGAACGTAGCTACAGCCGGTCTCCATCCAGCCCTTTTCTCCCTCCGAGATGCCCCCTCTGCCCTCCGGGCATCTCCCCCACCTCGGCGGTGGGGGAGAATGAAGAAAGGCCGTTGGGGGTGTCTTGCCCCTCGACGGTGAAGGAGAAAGCCTCGGCTGTCGTCCCCTTCACCTGTCCCCCCGACGGCACGGCGGGGGGACGCGGAGGAGCCGCCCGGCTCCGACGCAGGGTGGCTCCCAGTGGGCCCGCTCTACTCCCGGGGAGACATGGTTCGGAGGGCACGAGCGAATCTTCTACCTGAAAAACCGTGGATTCAGGCCGCGGAGAGGTGCAGCGACGCAGGGGACACCCTCGCCACAGTGGCCTCTCAAACAACGACCTCGATCTCACTGATGGAAAGAGGCCTGGATAGCGGTCCGAAATGCCACGCTTCCTCTCCAGTAGATTGAATCCGCGATGCTCGAGGGGGAACGCTCGCCGTCCCGACAGACCACGTCCTTGCCAATTACGCGCTGCGCGTGAACCTCGAGCGAGGGATGGATGTGGCGGAACCGGGCGTCCGGCTACTCAGCTAGCCGCGGCGTCCCACTCGATGAACCAGTCGGCGTAGTGGCCGGGCCAGGAGCCTTCGGGTTCCTCCGTACGGTACCGCTCATCGGCTCGCACGAGCCACGCCTCGACGTCGTCCACGGACGGATCGGACCTCAGCAGCGGCAGGACTTGTCCGTACATCCACTCGGCGTACCAGCGGGCCCAGCCCGGGTTCGGTCCGCCGTATACGGCGTGGTGGGATCGGGCGGCCGCTCCGAAGAGGTGCCGCAGTTCGGTCTGCCTGGTGTCGCTATCCATGGTGACAACCGTACGGACGGGTGGGCCGATGTCAACGGGCAACTCGACGGGCCGAATCAGTCCTGGTGGCCGGACGTCTCAACGCCGGCAACCGTCGGGAGTCCCCGCGGCACACACGATTCGGGTTCGGCCGATGCCGTCCCTTCGAAGAAGTCGGCCGGTGCGTGCAGGCGTCGTGCCGCCCACACGATGGGGGCCGACGCGAGGGTGATCGCACCACCGACGACGTAGGCGGCCGAGTACCCCTGATTCTCCGAGTAGATCCCGAGACCAGCCTGCCCGGCGACGGACCCAACACCCGAGATGAGCGAGTCGAACGACACCACGGTGGCCCGTTCCTCCGACGCGACCATGCCATGGATGAACGCCTGACGAACCGGCATCTGGACTCCCATCGCCACCGAAGCGATCAGGAGGAAGACGAGAGCGATCGGGAAGGAGTTGGCCCAGCCAACACCGACCGATGCCACGGCGAACACGAATGCCGTCCACACCAGCAGCGTCGTTCTTCGGCCGCACCATCGGGTGAATACCCGCACCAGGCTGTTGCCGACGATCATCGCGACCGACAGGAGCGCCGCCACGACACCGGCGACCCAGACGGCGTCCCGATCGAGGAGCTCCAGGAAGTAGGGCTGCCAGGCGTACCAGGCCCAGAAGAAGAAGCCGCTCTGGACGGCGCCGGCGATCATCATCAGACGCAGCGGGCGGGCACGCCACCCGTTCCGGATGCCCGCCTTCGCGATGGCCGTTGCCTCGGCCGGGAGCGTTCGGATCGTGACAGACCGCGGCTCGAAACCCACATCGTGCATTCCGAAGAAGGCGAGAGCGAGGAGCACGATGAGCAGTCCCGAGCGCAGAATGAACGGCAGGGCGAGGTCGATCTGCCCGAGGAAGCCGCCACCGATCGTCCCGATGAGCATCGCCACACCACCCACGATCTGGCCGGTCGAGAACACCCGATCCATATCTCCGTCGTACCCCAGTTCGCGAACCCCGTCGACGAGCCACGCCTCCATCGCTCCCGAGTAGAAGGTGTATCCGAGGCCCATGACCACGGACACGGCCGAGAAGGCGACGACCCCGCCGGCCGTCTGTGCCAGGCCCACGTACGCAAGTGTCGAGCCGGCGAGCACCACAAGGGAGAGCAGGAACGATGCTCTGCGGCCGACCGTGTCGGCCACGACTCCGGTCGGGATTTCGAACAGGACCGTCCCGACGGAGAATGCGGCGTTGGCGATGAAGACCTCGGCGATCGAGAGGCCTGCGTCGAGAAGGAACAGCGTGTTGATCCCCCAGATGATCGAAGCGGCGAGCGTGTAAATGCCGGCATAGACGTAGTACCGCCGGACCAGGGCAGTCGCCGCAGACGGCATGGATGGGATCGTCGCCATTCGTCCAGCCTACGCGCGTCAGAAGGGCAGGATGACGGAAACCGGTTCACCGCCCGCGCCGGGGACGCCTATCGTCTCCGCATCATGCCAACGATCTCCGTTCCGTTCTTCATCGGCGAACCCATGCCCGGGTTCGAGGTACCCGAGCCGCACACGACCCTCGATCCGCATCTTCCCGGAACGCGGCCGACCGAACGCATGGCCGTCCTGTACGACGGGCTCGCCACGCTGGTTGCGGAATTTCCCAACCCCGTCGTCTACGCGGGCGATTGCCTCTCGATCATCGGCGTCACCGGCGGACTGCAGCGGCGCGGGATCGAACCCACCGTGGTGTTCTTCGACGCGCACGGTGATTTCCACACGTGGGAGACGACGCCGTCCGGCTTTCTCGGCGGAATGCCGCTGGCGATGCTCACCGGCCGCGGAGAACAGACCATCGTCGACGGTATCGGGATGCGCCCGATCGACGACGACCGCGTGTGGCTGGTCGACGGGAGGGATCTCGATCCCGGAGAAGATGATGCGGTCACCGCGTCCGGGATCCACCATGTGACGATCAGTCAGATCACGGACAACCCTCCGCCCGGTGACCTCTACGTCCACGTCGACGTCGACATTGTCGACCCGGCCGACATGCCCGCGGTCAACTACCCGGCCCCCGACGGCCCATCCGTGGCGACCGTGGCCGATGCCGTGGCCTCTCTGCATGCCACGGGGCGGGTTGCGGCGTTCTCGATCAGCTCGTGGAACCCGGCCCTCGAAGGCGCCGATGTCGCTGCGAGCGCAACGCGCCGGATAGCATCACCGTTCCTCTGATCGATCGCCAGAGAGTGGAACTCAGGTTCCGCATCACCGCTCGATCGGCGCGCCGACCAGGTTGCCCCATTCGGTCCAGGATCCGTCGTAGTTACGGACCGCATCGAAGCCGAGCAGGTGGGTGAGGGCGAACCATGTATGGCTCGACCGCTCTCCGATCCGGCAGTACGTGATCACGTCGGCGTCGGGCGACAGACCGAGACCGGTCCCGTAAATCTCCTCGAGTTCGGCCCGGCTCTTGAACGTGCCATCGTCGTTGGCGGCCGTCTTCCACGGAACGTTCGACGCACCGGGGATGTGACCACCTCGCAACGCCCCCTCCTGCGGGTAATCGGGCATGTGCATGAGCTCACCCGTGAACTCCCCCGGCGACCGGACGTCGACGAGCGGCAGCCCGTTCTCGAGATGGTCCAGGACGTCGTCGCGGAACGCCCGGATCGGCCCATCAATGCGCTCGACGACCGGATACGTCGTCTCAGGGCGTGCGGCGACGTGGGTGGTCATCGTCCGATTCTCTGCCATCCATTTCTGCCGGCCGCCGTCGAGGAGGCGCACATCGGGATGGCCGAACAGCGTGAAGACCCACAGGGCGTATGCCGCCCACCAGTTGAAGTTGTCTCCGTAGAAGATGACGGTGTCGTCGCGGCCGATGCCTTTGGCGGACATCAGCTGGGCGAACGCCTCCGGGTCCCGGTAGTCGCGTATCAGCTGGTCGTTGAGCTCGGTGTGCCAGTCGACCTTGACGGCGCCCGGGATGTGCCCGGTCTCGTAGAGCAGCACGTCCTCGTCGGATTCGACGATGACCAGGTTCGGATCGTCCCGATGCTTCCCTAGCCACTCCGTCGAAACGAGCATGTCCGGATGGGCGTACTGCGTGAACCGCTCTGCCGAATCGTGTGTCGCCATGTCTCTCTCCTTCTCTCCACATCAATTTACACTATGCCCGTAGTGACAATGACGGAGATTTTCATGACCGCAACCGACCACCTGAACCGCATCGTCGAGATGTTCGCAAGTGCGCCGAAGGAGATGCGCCTGCAGGCGCTCCTCGACTACTCCCGCAGGCTGCCCGAACTCCCGGATCGCCTCCTCGACAACCCGGACCTCTTCGAGGTCGTGCCCGAGTGTCAGTCGCCGTTCGCGCTCATCGTCGAGGGTGACGCCGATGCCGTGCACCTCTTCTTCCGCGTACCGGCCGAGGCACCGACGGTGCGCGGCTTCGCAAGCATCCTGCACGAAGCCCTCGACGGCGCCCCAGCGGACGAAATCCTCGCCGTACCCGACGACTTCTATCTCAAGATGGGTCTCCGCGAGGCGGTCTCATCGCAGCGCCTCAATGGGATGGCGGCGATCCTCCACCGCATCAAGTCCCACCTTCCCCCGCAGTAAACAACGCAGCGAACCCAGGGTTCTCGACCCTGTATTTGGCGTTGCGAGCCCGCGGTTCAGATGGCTGTTTGAACCGCGGGCCCGAGACGCCATATAGGGCGCAGAGAACCCTGGGTTCGCTGCGTGTGGGTTAGGTGTCGTCGCGCGCGAGGAGGTGGCGACGGCCGAAGCGCCACGGACGGGACCGGTCGGCGAGGAGCATCTGGTACACGGCGATCGTGGCCCGTTCGAACCCGACGGCGGAGCCGGCCATGTAGATACGCCAGATCCGGTACGTCTCCTCGTTCGTCGCAGCGACGGCAGCATCATGGTTCGCTTCCAGGTTCGCGACCCAGCGACGCAGCGTTTGCGCGTAGGACTCGCGCAGCGATTCGACGTCGCGGGCTTCGAAGCCCGCCTCCTCGGCCCTCCCAATGACATAGTCGACCGGTTCGAGCTCACCGTCGGGGAACACATACGTGCTGACGAACGACGGGCGTGCCTTTCGCTTTCGCTCGCGGGTGAACGTTGTGATTCCGTGGTTGAGGAACAGACCGCCCGGAGCGAGGAGGCTCCGCGTCTTGGCGTAGTACTCGCCGAGGTTCTTCCGCCCGACGTGCTCGAACATGCCGACGGAGGCGATCGCGTCGAACTCGCCGACGACGTCGCGGTAATCCCCGTGAAGGATCTCGACCCGATCGACCACACCCAGCCGCTTCGCCCACTGTCTCGCGTACTCGGCTTGCTCTCCGCTGATCGTGACCCCCGTCGCCTCGACTCCGTACTCGGACGCCGCGTGGATAGCCAGTGATCCCCAGCCGCAGCCGATATCGAGAAAGCGATCGCCGGGGGCAAGTTCGAGCTTGCGGCAGATGAGGTCGAGCTTGCGGCGCTGTGCTGCATCGAGCGTTTCGGACCGATTGAGGAAGTAGGCACTCGAGTAGGCCATCGACTCGCCGAGGAACAGTTCGTAGAAGCCGTTGCCAGTGTTGTAGTGATACCCGACCGCGTCCCGGTCACGTCGCGGAGAGTGAAGCCTTCCCGATAGCCGGGGGCGGTTCTCGTCCGTACGGCGATGCTCGGCCGGAAGCTGTCGGAGCCGACGAAGCATCCGTGCGGTCGTCAACCGGTGCTTGCGCGCTTCCGAGAGTGACGCGGCCCATTCGAGGAGCGAGAACACGTCGCCGTCGATGTCGATGTCTCCGTAGACGTAGGCCTCGCCGGCCGTCAGATCCGTCGGCGGCAGCATCATCGCGCGAAGAGCGCCGGGATGGTTGAGGACGATCGTGGACGTTGAGTCGGAGCCGACCACCGAGCCATCCCAGAGGCGAAGATCGGGTGCGCCGTTCGGCGCGATACGGGTCAGGGCCTCGTAGACCCTCCGCGTGACGACGTCGGCTGAGTCGGCCATCTACCCATTGTACTGTGGGAGTTCGGGCCCCGGGAGGCCGCATCCCACCACTTCGCTTATCGTCGATCTACGATCTTGGGACTTTGTTCCCTAGTGCCTCAGGCCGCGGGAGACGTAGCGTGATTTCCAGTCGTGCTATCGGAGGTAGCGACATGGAGTTGAGCTCCAGAGAGACGTGGACAGTTATCCACGGTCTCGTATTCGGAACGCTCTTCCTCCTTGCATTCGCCGGCGGTCTCGCCGGACTTTGGAGTCTGCGGCCAGGGCTGCTGACGACCGAAGGGATCAAGGAGCGGATGGGGCGTCTGTACGTCGGCGTATGGGTGATGGCCGTCGCCGCATGGGGTGCGGTTATCACCGGGACCTGGATCGTGTATCCGTGGTACCGGGTCAAACTCTCCCCCGTCGGAGAAGATGCCTATGCAGGTTGCGCCGGGGCCATCGTGCCAAACGCGTCGTGCTCGCCACGTGACTTCCTGAAGTCGAACGTGAGCGGCCAGACCGAACTGTGGCACAACCTCGGCATGGAATGGAAAGAGCACGTGTCCTGGGCTGCGCCGATCCTGGCGACCGCGGCGGCGTTCCTCGTCGTGTACTACGGGCCGCGCCTCATCGCTCGACCGTGGCTACGTGCCGCCGTCATCACCATGTTCGTCGCAGCATTCGCCGCGGCGGTCGTCGGTGGAGCATTCGGAGCGTTCCTCAACAAGATCGCCCCGGTTCTCTGATGGCGACTGAAGGGAGTACCCCCATGATTACCGATTTCAAACCCGGTCGTCACAACGACAATGAGGTAGCCCCCGAACTGGCGGGCCTCAACCTCGAAGACAAGGCAGATGGACCCGGAGCCGCCGCAATGATCGCGGCCGGCGTCGGCGTCTTCATGATGGGCCTGCTGACCGTTCTCTCCGAGATGAGTGAAGGGATCGGAAGCTTCCTCTCAGACTTCGGCGGCAACATTGGTGTCGGATCGCTGGCCGGAAAGTCGACGATCTCCGTGATCGTCTTCCTGGGCCTGTGGGCGATTCTGCACTTCGCGTGGAAGCAGAAGGATGTTGATCTGAAGAAGGCGTTCTACATCGGCCTCGGTCTCGGAGTGGTCGGGATGCTGTTCATGTTCCCGCCGTTCTTCACGCTGTTCAAGGGATGACGACGGTCCAGTCGTCGAGCCGTGCCGACCTCGTCTCCGCTTGGGGAATCGGGGTCGGCATCGGCTTGATCGCTCTGCAGTTGACCTGGCTAGTCGGGGCGCGCCTCGCCGGCCTCATCTGGGAAGCACCCGTCGGGCCGACGATTGCTTTCGGATTTGCATGCCTCGTCGGCATCGTCACGGCGATCATCGCCGGACGTCGGCTCGCGAGCAAGGTTGGAGCCGACCAACCCACCGTCTGACAACACGTTGTGCCCGATCGAGCCTGGCAGGCCGATCGGGCAAATCCTCGTCCTTGGGGACACAAATCAAGGTCGCGCCGGGCGTGCCGATGCATACTTCCGGGGGAATTGAGGAGAATCCGATGCTTCCGATGCTGATCTTCGCAGCCGCTCTGAGCGTCGGCGCTCCTGCGCACCTACCCGGTGCGGCGGATGCAGTCCCCGAGAATCACGCCTCCGATCAGCCCGTGCACTGGCTGTCGCTGACGGTTGCGGCCGCCGACGGGGCCCTCATTCAGATCGCAGGAAACCGGTCCGTCACCATCGGAAACAACCTGGTCGATCCAATGACGGCCGACGCTCCCGCCGGACCCGGCTCGAGCGGCCCCGTGGTGGCGCGCATCCAGGACCGCCTCAGGGAGTTCGGCGTGTTCCGTGGCACAGCCGACGGTCGGTATGGACGGGAGACAGCGGCATCGGTCGTGGCGTTCCACAAACTCATCGGGGCCGAACGCTCCAACCGTTGGACGGTCGACGATTGGAGTGTCGGTCCGGAAGCCGACCACGAGGCGATTCTCGCCCGCCACCCATCCCAGGCCGATCGCGTCGAGGTCGACGTCACCCGCCAGTTGCTGTTCGTGATTCGTGACAACACTGTTGCAGCGGTCGTGCCGGTTTCGACCGGGAATGGCGAGACGTACTGGTCACAGAATGGTGGTGACGACGGGACCGGCGGCGAGGTCAAGGCGAACACGCCGCGAGGGAGCTTCCGGATCACCCACCACATCGATGGCTGGCGGGTCAACTACCTCGGCGGCCTCTACAAGCCCTGGTACTTCACGCCGTACTACGCGATCCATGGATCCCGTCGGGTTCCCGCCTATCCCGCGTCCCACGGTTGTGTCCGGATCCCGACCTGGGAGTCGGACCACCTCGACGTCCTCCTCGAGGTCGGCATGCCGGTCCACATCTGGGACGCTTGACCCCAGAGCACCTGCTGGGCCTCCGCTCCTCCCTTCTTCACCTGGTCCGACCGGATCAGCCGTTCGGCACCGGGTCCAGCGTCCGCGAGAGGTCGTCCCTGCGGAGAACACGTGTGATCGTCTTGCGGAATCGGTCGTAGGCCCGGGACCGGTCGGCGGCGTTCCGGTGGCCGTGTTTCGACTCCCTCATCTCCTGAGAGATCGCTGCGATGTAGGCGTTGACGTAATCGTCTCGCTGGATCGGATACATGATTCCTCCTCGTCGTCCGTTTCCTTCGCTCCCGGTGGTCGGCTCCCGGATGTCCCGGTTCAATCACCGTCACCCCGATCGTGCGGCATCGGTGTCTGGAACCTGTCAAAGAACGTCAAGGGAATGTCAAAACCGCCGTCGGCACCGGCCTGAAGCACCTTCCCTGGGGTCGTGGCCCGACGAACGGAGAGAAGGAACGGTCCCGGCGATGCACCTCCTGAAGGGTTGCACCGCCCCATCCGGGATGGCTTCCGGCCGATGCCGCACTCGCCCTACGGGGTGATGCGGTGTCCGGCCATCGCGTCGTAGAACGGCATCGAACGTTCGAGATACTCCGCGAACTTCGGGTGGCTCCGCAGCCGCGGATCGAAGGACTCGACAATGGATGCGAACCCCGTCGTCCCGAACAGGTCTGTGTGCCACGGGTCGTCCTGCGTGAGATAGGTGGGAACCGTTGCATCCCACCGGAGAGCCGACGGTATGAACGGAATGCCCATCGCCGAGCAGTAAGCCCGAATCGTTCCCTCCGCATCGTTCTCGAGATCGGCCGCGTCGATCACCGCAGGATCGGCACCGGTCATCTCCCGAACCTTCTCGAACAGCGCGAACTGGGCGTCGTAGCCGACCTCTTCGAAGGTCATCTCCGGGTTCTGTCTGAGATGCGAGAGGATCGTCGGTTCCGGGTCGCGGATCAGGAACGCGTTCGAGAACCGTCCGAGGAAGCGCTCGTCTGCGTGGTATCCCTTCGGATTGTGCACGTGGACGGCCATGTCCTTGAAGAAGACCGGCGCCGAGACGGCGGCCCGCTCGACGCGTTCGACGATTTGATCGACGGTCTCGAGCATCTGCGGCTCGATACGCTCGAGTTGCTGCGCGATGACGAGGTGCGGGTTCTGGACGACGTAGTACAGGTACAGGAACGGTTCGTGAACGATCGCCACGTCGCCCCGCTCGCTCATCATTCGTTCGAACGCCGTCGACAACGACCGTGGATGGCACCACAGTGCCAGGATCTCGCTCACGGCGCCTCCTCCCATCCACCGCGGACGCCGGTGGTCTCCGAGCATACGCCGGGAAAGGGTCGAAAGGTTCTGGCGCGGCCGCCGCATGATCGCAGACAATTACAGGGTGACTACACCATCGAACCCTGCAGGCATCCCCGCCATCGACGTCGACGACATCCGGTTCTCCTACGGCGACACGCTCGCCGTCGAAGATGTTTCTTTCACCGTGGCACCGGGAGAGATTCTCGGCTTCCTCGGCCCGAACGGAGCCGGCAAGTCGACGACGATCAAGATGCTCACCGGCCAACTCAGCCCCGAAGCCGGGAAGATCTCGATACTCGGCATGGACATGCCCGGTCAGCGGGAGAAGATCCAGGGCCGTCTCGGCGTCTGTTTTGAGGAGAAGAACCTCTACCTGTCGATGACCGGCAGTGAGAACTTGAAGTTCTTCGCGAAGCTGTTCGGCGTCAACGAGTTTGCGCCGGAGCCGCTGATGGAGCGGGTCGGCCTGTCCACCCGTCTCGACGATCGGGTCTCCGAGTACTCAAAGGGCATGCGACAGCGGCTCATGCTGGCCCGTTCGCTCGTCAACACGCCGGATGTGCTCCTGCTCGACGAACCGACGGCTGCGCTCGATCCCGTCTCGGCGATCGGCGTCCGGGACATCATCCGCGAGGAGGCCGCCCGCGGCGCCGCCGTGCTGTTGACCACGCACGACATGCATGAGGCCGACGACCTCAGTGACCACGTCGCCTTCATCAACCAGGGGAAGATCCTCACGATCGACACGCCGGAGAACCTGAAGCTGAAACACGGAACCCGGTCCGTACGGATCCGATCCAGGCACGGCGACGACATCGACGAACAGGTGATCCCGCTCGATGATGAAGGCGCCGAGGACCGGATCCGCGACGCCGTCTCCACCGAGGGCTTGATGACGATCCACACGGAGGAGGCGACCCTCGAAGACATCTTCGTCGAATACGCCGGGAGGGGTCTCACCTGATGAGCGGGGCCCGTATCGCCGCGATCATGGGCAAGGATCTGCGGGAGTTCACCCGCAATCGGTTCTTCGTATTCATCACGCTGTTAGTCCTCGTCGCGTACGTGGCAATCTTCTGGTTCCTGCCAAACAGCGTTGACGAGACGATCCGAATCGGCGTATCGAACACGGTGCTCAACACGGATGTCGGCGGACTCACCGAGAGCGGCACGGCGGGACTCGTCTTCGTTCACTACTCCACCGATGACGAGTTGAAGGCGGCGGTCGAGGAAGGGGATCAGGACATCGTGGCCGGCATCTCGCTGCCACCGTCGTTCCTCGACGATCTCGCGACGGGGACGTCGCCGACGGTCCGGCTCTACGTGCCGGCCGGGCTCCCCGCTCAGACACGGCTGCTGCTCGAAGGGTTCGTCGACGAGATCGGCTTCGCGATCACCGGCAACCCACCACCGGTCAACCCGACGACCCAAGCAGTCGTCCTCGGAACCGATCGTGCGGGTGCTCAGGTCTCCATGCAACAGCAGATGCGACCGCTGCTCCTCATCCTGGTACTGATGGTCGAAGTGCTCGCCCTGTCATCGTTAGTGGCGATCGAGGTGCAGGAACGCACGGCTGTGGCTGTGCTGGCCACGCCGGTGCAGATCGTCGACTTCCTTGCAGCGAAGGGGATCTTCGGAATCGTCCTTGCGTTCGTCGAGGCGGCCCTGCTCGGCATCCTCATCGGGGCGTTCGCGGTGAACGCCCCCGCGGTGATCGTCGTCCTGCTGCTCGGAGCGCTGATCGTCACCGGGTTCGCCATGATCTCCGGTTCCTACGGCAAGGATTTCATGGGCACGCTGATGGTGTCGATGCTGTTCATGATCCCGTTGATGATCCCGGCGTTCGCCGCACTGTTCCCCGGGTCGACGCCCGGTTGGGTCAAAGTAATCCCGACCTATGGTCTCGTCGACGCGATGATCCGGATCACGGTCGACGGCGCCGGCTGGGGCGACATCGCCCCGGCATTGCTCATGCTCACAGCCTGGGGTCTGGCGGCATTCGCCGTCGGAGCGATGGTGCTGCGACGAAGGGTGGCGACGCTATGAGCCTGCAACGATCCTGGTACGTGTTCGGACGAGAGTTGAAGCTCTCGCCCCGGTCCCCGCTGGTCTTCTTCGCCATCGCGATGCCGTTCCTCATCACATTCCTCATCTCGTCGGTGTTCGGATCGCTGTTCGACGTGAACCCGCGCCTCGGCGTCGTCGACGAGGGCGACTCTGCGATCACCGCTGCGGCTCAGCAGCTCGACGGTGTCGACACGACCGTCGTTCCGGATGCAGGCACGCTGAAAGCACGGGTCGAAGCCCACGACTTCGATGCGGGGTTGGTCCTCCCCGCCGGATTCGACACGGCGGTCCGGTCCGGCGAGACACCGGACCTCCAGTTCTACATCTCCGGCGAGAGCCTCGCTTCGACCCGGGTGATCCTCGCGGTCACGACGATCGACCTCGTCCGTGGTGTCGCAGGAGATCAGCCGCCGGTCACCGTTGTGGTGACCCCGGTGGGTGACGAGGACTTCGTGCCGATCAGCGACCGGCTGCTGCCGACGATGGTGATCTACGCCGTGATGATCGCCGCCCTCTTCCTCCCGGCCGCCTCACTGGTCGATGAGCGGGAGAAGCGGACGCTCGACGCCGTGCTGGTCACACCGGCCACCATCACGGATGTCCTCGTCGGCAAGGGCACGTTTGCCGTCATCCTCGCCACGATCATGGGGGTCGTCACCCTCGCACTCAACAACGCCTTCGCAGGACAACCGGGCACGATGACGCTGATCCTGTTCATCGGTTCGGTGATGCTGATGCTGATGGGCCTGGCCCTCGGCCTGTGGGCGAAGGATGTAACGACCCTGTACACGGCGATCAAGGCGGGGGGCATCGTCATCTTCCTGCCGGTCCTCTTCACCCTGTTCCCCGGCCTGCCGCAATGGATCCCGAAGTTCGTCCCCACCTACTACTTCCTCCAGCCGATCTACGACATCGCGATCCACGGCGACACGTTCGCCGACGTGTTGCCGGAGGTGCTGATCGCCGTGGCCATCTGCATCGCCCTGGTTCCCCTGGTGGCGTGGGTGGCGAAACGCTCCGAACACGAACTCGCCATCACCGTCTGACCGTTCTGGCGTAGATAGTGGAAGCGGGCTTCCGATAGCTACGCAAGAACGGGAATCGGCGGTCAGTCGAGACCGGCGGACTTCAACTCGACGACGAAACGCTCGAGATCGGAGGACTCGCGGTACGGCAGGTGACGGACCGTGTCGGTGCTGAGATCGGGTCGAGCACGACGAGCGTGATCGACCGCGGCAGTGGCGTGCCGGACTCGGCCGAGCGCCGCTTGTGAAGCAGCGAGCGTGAGCAGCGCATCCAGGTCCTCCTCGTTCTCGGCGACAACACCTTCCGCGAGGTCGGCGGCATCCTCGTAGTTGCCTCCCAAGAACTCCGCGTTCGCCCGTATCCCCCGGTACCAGGTTGCGAACAGCGGGCTGAGACGGATCGCCCGGTCGGCGTAGTCGACGGCTTCCTCCCACCGGCCGAGGTATCGCATCACGCTCGCTGCGACGCCGTAGGTCAGATCGCACGACGGGCGGAGCGCCGTGGCCTCGTGCACGGCGTCGAGCGCGCCGTCCCAGTCGTGACGTTCGATCCGAATGTGGGCGAGGACCATCTGGCCGATGCCGGATTCGTCGCCTCGTTCGATCGACTCGGCGGCCCGCTGCTCGGCCAAGGCGTAGTGCCCTTCGATGTCGGGTGTCGCGCCGAACATCGCCATCCAGTTGTTCGCCAGAGCGGACAGCGTGTACCCGCTCGGCGAATCCGGCTCGCGCGCGATCACCTCCTCGAACGAATCGGCGGCAGCCTGCAACTCGTCCGGCGTGCCCCGGCTGAGATGCTGCAGACCCCGGTAGAGGACTTCCACGGAGGAAGGAGAGATCTCGGACCGGTACATCTTCGCGACGGCGCCGCCGATGACTTCCACATCGATCGCGGAAGCGATCGCCCCGACGATGTCGTCCTGTGCCGCGAAGACGTCGTCGAACGATGCCTCGAACCGATCGGCCCAGATGGTCTTGCCGGTGCCGGCGTCGATCACCTGGGTGAGCACCCGTACCTGGTCGCGGGCGCGCTGCACGGCTCCTTCAAGTACGTACCGCACGCCGAGTTCGTGCCCGAGTTGCTGGGCGGAGAAGGACTGGTCCCGGTAGCCGAGCGTCGACATCTCACTGACGATGTCGACGCCGGGTATCCGGGCGAGCGCGATCGTGAGCGCCATCATCAGGCCGTCTGCGAAGAAGCTGTCTTCTTCGGCGCCGTAGTTGACGAACGGACTGACCGCGAGCGACGGCCGCGAGGGTGCGGCGATACGTCGGCGCCACGGTTTGTCTACCGCATCGTCGGTTTCCTCGTCGGTGAGACGGAAGATGGTGACGGGTTCGGGGATGTTCTTCAGCCGGGTCGGTCCCATCGACACGACACGCACCGGCACCTCGCCGGCGGCGTCGAGTGTCTCGCGGGAAATGTTGATGCCGCCGGGTTCGGCCAGCGCCTGGAGTCTGGCTGCGATGTTGATCGCGTCGCCGTACCAGCGATCCCCATCGGTCGAGATGTCGCCGGCGTTGATACCGAGACGGAACCGCATCTTGCGGCCCGCTGGGAGACCGGCGTTCTCCCGGTTGATCGCTCGCTGGATATCGATCGCGGCATCGACGGCATCGCGTTCGGCCGGAAGGACGGCGAGGAACTCATCCCCGACGAACGACGCGATCGTCCCGTCACGATCACCCACCTCTTGTTCGATGATGCGGCGGAGGACCTGAAGCGTGTTGTAGGTCTCGATCTCATTGTCGGCGATCAGCTTGCTGTAGCCAACGACGTCGCCGTGAAGGGCGGCCGCGTGGCGGGTCTGTGGCGTCCGGTCGGTCATGGCGACGGTGTCCCTGTTGTCTCGCGTGCGCCCGAGGCGAATTCCGGCGATGTCGCCGCGTGGACCTCCCCGGGGTCTCCCGACAACCCTATCAAACCCGCTCGGCCCCCGGTGCAGGATTCAGCCGGTACCCGGATCGGGCTGGCTGCTACGCGCTCATGCCGCCGATGGCATCGGGGTTGGCGAGGTTGTGGAGGCGCACCTGGCTGCGTGCCACGAGACGGCCATCGTCGTCACGCATCTCGACCTGCCACACCTGCTGGCTCCGTCCCTGATGAATCGGCGTCGCGACAGCCCGGATCGTGCCGCCGCGCATCGAGCGGTAGAAGTCGGTCGTGTTCGAGACGCCGACGGCGCCGTTCAAATCGTTCCGTGCGGCATGCATCGCTCCCCCGATCGATGCCGCGCTCTCGGCAAGGGTCGCGTAAATGCCGCCGTGAACGATCCCGTACGGCTGCAAGTGCCGCCCGTCGATCTTGAGCGTGAGCACACAGCGATCCGGTCCGGCCTCTTCGATATCGATGCCGAGGAACCCGTCGAGGCTCTGGTGTGCATCGTTGCTGGTGTCCATCTCGGTGTCCTCTCAAATCGCGGAGAACCGCACACTATCGCCGACCCTCCACGGTTGGGCAATTCTCCCCTGGTCGGTAATCGCACGAAAGCCGACAATCGCGCGACAACATGGGAGGGATCGTGCCGCTGCCCACCACCGCCGACGACGTCTGGAAACACATCGAGAAGTGGCCGTTCGCTGTCCTCGGGTTCGTCACACCGAAGGGCGAGCCTCGTGCCGCCGGCGTGGACTACACGGTCCGGAACCGGACGCTCTACGTGCTGACGGGACCCGACACGTGGAAAGCCCGCCACATCCGTGCCAACCCGCACGTCTCAGTGACCGTAACCATCCAGCGGCTGCCGATCAGAGTGCGTCGTGTGCCGCCTGCCGTCATCAGTTTCGCCGGCCTGGCGACGGTCCTCACCCCCGATGATGTCGAAGCCGGTCTGCTCGCCGAGCTCACCCACGGGCTCGAGGGGCTCGAGAACGAACTCTGTGTGATCAGGATTGTGCCCACCGGGCGGTTCGTGACCTACGGCATCGGCGTACCTCCGATGAAGATGCGGACCCCAAAAGAAGCCATTGCACGAGTCCCGGTGGTCTAGGCAGGCCCCCTGCGGATGCCCCCCTGCGTCGTCGCTCCGCTCCTCCGCGTCCCCCGCCTTGCCGTCGGGGGACAGGTGTAGGCCACTTCATATCCCCCCAGCGTGCTGGGGGGACGCGCAATCGCCTTGCGAGTGCGCAGGGGGGCTGCCATTGCCCAACGTGCTGACTATTGCGGCATCTGGTAGGCGTCGCGCTGGGCGTAGACGTGATCTTCCCAGACCCGGCGGTACCGTGCCGCGTCGTCGACCGGCTTCCGGATCATCTTCATACAGAACTCGCCTTGTTCGGCCGTCGTCCCGGCCTTGTCGAACAATTCGACGGCGAACCGTGAGAAGTCGCGCACGTTCACGTCGAAGATCTCATCGATGAGGTCCTCCTCGATTCCGTAGATCTCCGCATTCTCCAACGCGAGCTGGGCGTAGACGACGAGAGTGAACAACTCTCCGACGGCGAGCAACCAGTCGGTGTCGCTCGTCTGCTGTTCGGTCGGCGGACTTGCGGCGAGCATCCGCTTGAGCATTTCGGCCTGTTCGGCGAACACGGCGACGTTTCCGATTCCGGCGAAACGCTCGAACGTCGGCTTGTAGTCGTGGAAGAGGATCTTGCGCAGACCCCGAGTCGGCCCCTGGTCGAAGAGGAAGTCATCGTTCGCATCGTCGTCGCGTCTGCCCACCGGCGGCAAGTCGGCGGGGTGGAAGAAGTAGTTCTCCATGAACTTGACGATGAGTGCGATGTTCACATGCACGGTCCCTTCGAGTTTCGGGAGCGCGCGGATGTCGCGGGCCGCCATCTCGAAGAACGTGTCCTCCTCGAAACCTTTGGCGGCGATGACGTCCCACACGTGGTTGATGACGTCCTCGCCCTGGGTCGTCACCTTCATCTTCACCACCGGGTTGTACAGCAGGTAGCGACGGTCGTCCGGCGAGGCGGATCGCATGTAGTCGGCGGCTCGCAGCGCCACGAGCTTCATCGCGACGAGGCGGGCGTACGCGTCGGTGAACAGGCGTTTGACATGGGGGAAGTCCGTGACGGTCATGCCGTAGAGATGGCGGTGAGCGGCGTGGTGAATCGCCTCGTAGAAAGCGTGCGTCGCGATGCCGATCGATGCCCAACCGAGGTTGTACTTGCCGATGTTGACCGTGTTCAGTGCATCGTCCCAGGCCTCGGGCCCCCGCGCGAGAATGTCGGCGTCGGTGACCGGATAGTCCTCGAGGCGGTACTCGGCCACGTAGTTCTGGGAGTGCGTCACGTTCTTGACGAGGTGGTAGTTCGGGTGCTGCGAATCGGTGGCGAAGAAGCAGTACTCACCCGTGTCTGCGAACCGTGCGAAGGTCGAGACGATCGCGGCCTGGTTGCCGTTGCCGATGTAGTACTTCGACCCGTTCGCGAGATACGTGCCGTCCCCGGTGGGGGTAAGCGTCATGTCGCTCGAATACAGGTCGGCCCCGTGTTCTTTCTCTGACAACCCGAAGGCGAAGATCGCTCCCTCGTCGAGTAGTCGAGCCGTCCGCTCTTTGACGGCTTCGTTGTCGCTCATCCAGATCGGTCCAAGACCGAGCACCGTGACCTGCCAGACGTACCAGTAGGGAAGGCCGAAGAAGCCGAGGATCTCGCCGAACTCGCTGTTGCGCCATGTGTCCCAGCGGGTGTCTTCGCTGCCGTATGCGGAGGGGGTGCACATCGTGGCGAAGATCCGCTCGCGGCCGAGGAAGTCGATGAACTCCTCGTACCAGACGGCTGCGTGGTCGTCGTCCTTGATGCTCCGCAAACCCTTCTTCTCGAAGAACTCGACGAGCTTGCCCATCACTTCGGCGGAGCGCTCGTCCGGGTAGCTCCGGTCGAGTTGGTTCGGGTTGAGAAGGATCGACATGTTGCTCCCTTTGTCAACGCCTCTGTCGTGCCCGATGATAGGAGACGCCGGCGGACGGTAGATTCGTTGAATACGACCGACAGCCGTGCCGACCCGAGAGGGAGCGTTCCATGTTCCACCACGTTGCCATGTTCCGATTCAAAGACGGAACGACCGCCGAACAGATCGAAGCCGTCGGCACGGCCCTCGCGGCGCTGCCGGATCAGATCGAGATGCTCCTCGGCTACCGGTTCGGCCCGGATGCCGGCATCACCGAAGGATCGTGGAGTTTCGTCGTGATCGCCGACCTGGCGGATGCGTCCGACTACCCGGCCTACAAGAATCATCCGGCACACGCTGCCGTCGTCAACGACCTCATTGCCCCGATCGTGGCCCAGGCGGCACGCGTCCAGTTCGAGACCTGAACGACCTCCCCGCTGGTCGAGCATCGACGTGTCCGGCATGAAAAGTGGCCCGCGGCGGTTGAGATCTGCGTAGATTCACTGGAGACACGGGGAGGATCTCATCATGGCCGGTACGAACAAGTCTTCAACACACGCGCCCACACGGGACAGAAAGCCGCTGTGGATCGCACTCGGCGTCGTCGCAGTGATCGCCGTCTTGGGCATCGCCGGTCTCGTGTGGTATCTGAATCGACCCGTCCCCGATGAGGTTTCGCTCGAAGGAGCCGTCGCCGACGTCTCGACGACACAATCCGGGTCCGGTTCTTCGTCCGGCGGTGACGGCCTCGACGGCGTGTGGGTCGTCGACACATCGGTCGGCGACTTCAGTTTCGAGGAGGCCACTTCGTCGTTCGTCGGTTTCCGTATCGAGGAGGAATTGACCACGATCGGGACGACCACGGCCGTCGGACGCACCCCGGTCGTTCACGGCACGATCGATCTCTCGGGCGCTTCGATCACGGACGCCGTCGTGGAGGCAGACCTGACGGCGATCGTCACGAACGCCGATCGGCGGAATCGTGCCGTTCAGCGGGCGCTCAATACCTCATCGTTCCCGACGGCGACGTTCACCCTCACCGGTCCGATCGATCTCGGCTCCGTTCCGGTCGAAGGTGAACCGGTTTCGGTCACGGCGAACGGAGACCTGACCATCAACGGCGTCACCAGACCGCTCGCGATGCCCCTCGACGCCCAACTCATCGACGATCTGATCGTCGTCGTCGGATCGGCCGACATCACGTTTTCCGACTGGAACGTATCGGTCCCCTCGGCTCCGGTCGTGGTCTCGGCCGAGGACCACGGAATCCTCGAACTGCAGTTGTTTTTCGGCCGCGGATAACACGGCAACGGCGCATTGTGGTCGCCGGACCTGGAGGATGACCCTCTGATAGTCTGGACGGGGATGCCGTCCAAGATCCCCGAGTGGGGCCTCGCCGTTGTGACCTGCATGGATGCCCGAGTGGATCCCCTGCGGATCCTCGGTGCAGAGCCCGGTGATGTCCACGTGATCCGAAACGCGGGAGGCATCGTCACCGACGATGTCATCCGCTCGCTCGTCGCATCGACTCAGTTGCTTGGGGTCTCCCGCGTCCAGGTGATCATGCACACCGACTGCGGCATGGAAGGCATCGGGCAGCAGGTGGTGGGTACCGATCTCGCGGATCAGCCCATCGACCTCAGAGGGTTCCTCACCGTGGAGGACGAACTGGCGCGGGGCGTTGCTCTCCTGCGCTCCGGCGACCACCTGGATGTGCCGGGTGGCGTGACCGGCCATATCTACGACGTCGACACCGGACGGCTGCGGTTGGTCGTGAGTTGAGCCACCGACGGAATAGGGAAACGACTAGCGGGTTGGACCACTGACGGGTGAGCGGTCGTTGGTTCGTCGATGTACGTCGACGGGTCTCCACCCGTCCCAGGACTGCGCGGCGACGAGAGGACGGAGCAACGCCATGAGCGACTGGAACACAACCATCATCGACGAGTTCAGGGCCAATGAGGGACGGGTCGGCGGCATGTTCGAGGGAGCCCCACTCCTGTTGCTGCACCACACAGGCGCCCGGACCGGAACCGAGCGGGTGACACCGCTCATGTATCAGGCGGTCGACGGCGGGTACGCGATCTTCGCGTCGAAGGCCGGCGCCGACACGAACCCCGACTGGTTCCACAACATCACGGCCAACCCTGAGACACAGGTAGAGATTGGCACCGAGACCGAGTCCGTCGTGGCACGACGCGCCGGGGGCGACGAACACGATCGCATCTGGGAACAACAGAAGTCGAGTTGGCCACAGTTCGCCGAGTATGAGCAGAAGACCTCCCGCGACGTCATCCCGGTCATCGTCCTCGAACCGGTCTGATCCCGAGGGTTGAGGACCCGTCGGTTCGTTCCGCCGGGCGTCGATCAGCCGGTCGGCCACTCTTCGGTGATCGGTGGCCGGGAGGCACCGACCTTCGTCAGGTAGGCGTTGAACGAGTCCCGCCACTCGGTATGCGCCCGGATCTGGAGCGCCACCAGATCGGGGCCATC
>JANTHO010000034.1 GCA_024762335.1 Acidimicrobiia bacterium
CCTCCGCCGCCTGCGGCGGCACCTCCCCCTGAGGGGGAGGAAGAGAATCGGGGGGAGGAAGAGAATCGGGGGGAGGAAGAGAATCGGGGGGAGGAAGAGGACCGGGGGCGGGAACGGTTGCGGCAGGAGGGGTGAGTTTGCGGCCCAGGTCGGCGGCGTGGGTTCGCACGGAGGACAGTTCGACGATGCGGAGGGTCAACTGGCCGTCGGATTCGAGATAGGAGTCGACGGCTTCACGCCGACACCACTTGCGCAACGTGTTGATCGGGATGCCGGTGGCATCGGCCGCTTCACGAAGCGTCACCCAGTCCCCGGCCTGTTCGTCACCGGTGCGGTTCTGGGAAACCACCGGTCGACCCCGTCGCCGAGCGCGCGACTCGCGAATCGCCTCTGTTTCCCACCGCCTCGCAGCCTCCATGGCCATGAGGCTAGCGGCCGCAGCATCGGCTGATACGAGAACCCGCGTCCACCTAGGATGGTCCCACCAAACCCGGGACGTCAGACGTGAGCGAGCAACCGCCCCAACTCGAAGACGAAGTGAGGAGTCTCGTACGAGACATCGTCACCGGTGTGCTCGACGATGCCGGTCGAGTACCGCCGCTCCCGGACCGTGATGTCTCCGATATCCGGGACGATGCATCTGGGACGATCGCCATCGGCGCCGACCACGGCGGATATGCCCTCAAGGAGCGTCTCGCCTTTCTCCTCAAGGAAGCCGGGTACGACGTCCACGACTGTGGCACCGACTCGACTGACGCCGTCGACTACCCGGACTACGCCCATGAGGTTGCCCGTCTCGTGTCCGACGGTACGTGCCGGTGGGGGATCATGATCGACGGGGCCGGGATCGGATCGGCGATGGTCGCCAACAAGGTGCCCGGCGTCAGAGCCGCCCTCTGCTACGACCTGTCGACGGCGCGCAACAGCCGGGAACACAACCTCGCGAACGTGCTCACCCTCGGCGCCGGACTGATCGGTCCGAACCTGGCATGGCAGATCGTCCGGGAATGGCTCGCTACGCCGTGGGGTGAGGGCCGACATGCCGCACGGGTGGCGAAGATCATGAACATCGAGAACCGATACTGCGGAGGGTCGCCGTGACGAACGACATTCTCGACCGGGAGATCCTGGTCGAACTCATCACCAAGGAAGTGCTCGCCACACTCTCCGAACGATCGGATATCTGCAAGAACCCGGAAGCCGTCCGGCAGGTCGTCGCAAATGGCGCCGACCGGGTCGCCTTCCACGGCACCGCCGCCGACGTGCCGCTCGACATGGCCAAGTACATCGACCACACGCTTCTCAAGCCCGAAGCGACGGCGAACGAGATCGACGTGCTGTGCGACGAGGCGATGGAGTTCGGATTCGCCTCGGTATGCATCAACCCCACCTGGGTCAAGCGGGTGGCCGACCGCCTGCGCGGCAGCGGCGTCAAGACGACCTCCGTGATTGGCTTCCCCCTCGGCGCCAACACGCCGGAGATCAAAGCGATGGAGACGCGCCGGGCGTTGCGCGACGGTGCGCGGGAAGTCGACATGGTGATCAACATCGGGGCGCTCAAGTCAGGATTCCTCGAACTCGTCCGCACCGACATCGAGAAGGTCGTCGACTCGGCCCATGAGGGCGGTGCGATCGTCAAAGTCATCCTCGAAACGTCGAAGCTCACCGACGAGGAGAAGGTCGTCGCATCGGCGATCGCCAAACAGGCCAAAGCCGACTACGTGAAGACCTCGACCGGGTTCGGTGGGGGCGGTGCCACCGTCTACGACGTGGCGTTGATGCGAGAGACCGTGGGCCCCGACATGGGGGTCAAGGCCTCGGGCGGCGTGCACACGGCCCAGGAGGCAGAAGATATGATCGCAGCGGGAGCCACGAGAATCGGGGCCTCGGCGGGAGTGCAAATCGTCGGCGGAGCGGAAGGAGATGCCGGTGGCAAGGGGTATTGAGGTCCGTTCATACGCGTTCCTGGATTCGCTCCAGCCGCAGTACGCAGCTTTCCTCGGGACGGTCGCTCAGGGGTTCCTGCCTCTCGCAGGCGACGCTTCCCTGTTCGTCGAGGTGTCGCCGGGAATCGAGATCAACCGACTGACCGATGTCGCCTTGAAAGCGACGAGCGTGAAACCGGCGATGCAGATCATCGAGCGCTACTACGGCCTTCTCGAGGTGCACTCCCCGGATCAGGCGGAGACGAGGGCCGCGGGAGAGGCCATCCTCCAATCGATCGATCACGTCGAGAGTGACCGCATCAAGCCGAAGATCTTGTCATCACAGATCATCCGTCGCCTCGACGATCACCACGCTCAGCTGATCAACCGGACCCGGCATGGGCAGATGATCATCCCCGGTCAGACCCTGTACGTGCTCGAATGTGAGCCCGCCGCGTATGCGGCGCTCGCCGCCAACGAAGCAGAGAAGGCCGCGGAGATCAACGTCCTCGAGGTCCGTTCCCACGGGTCGATGGGCCGCATCTACCTCGGAGGCGAGGAGCGAGACATCGACGTCGGCTGGCGGGCTGCCGTCGCAGCGCTCGAAGGCCTCGACGGACGAGTGGTGTGATCCGCCGGGCGCAACAGCGCGCTGCGCGCACCACGGAAAAGACAACCGCCTAGAGTCAATCGAAATCGACAAAGGAGCAGGAAATGGCTGAAGCGCTGGGAATGATCGAGTGCCGGAGTTTCGCGGCGATGGTCGAATCGGCCGACGCGATGGTGAAGGCCGCCAAGGTCGAACTCGTGTCGTACGAAGAGACGGGTGGCGGCTACGTCACAGCGATCGTGCGCGGCGACGTCGCAGCGGTGAAGGCCGCCGTCGATGCCGGGATCCGTGGAGCGGAGAAGGTCGGCGAAGTCATCTCGACGCACGTCATCGCCCGTCCCCATCTCAACATCGATCTCGTGTTGCCGCTCGGTCGGGCCACCGAAGCCAGAGAAGAGCTCGGCTGATCCCGACCACCCCGTACGAGTAGGAGGTCGGAGCGATGCAACTCGGACGAGTCACCGGAACGCTGGTGTCGAGCCGCAAAGAGCCGCTCATGGAGGGCATGAAGTTCCTCGTTGTCCGTCAGATCGACACCGACGGCGGCGACACCGGCTCATACGTCGTCGCCGTCGACTCGGTCGGCGCCGGCGTCGGCGAAGTCGTCATGTATGCGTCCGGGAGTTCCGCCAGGCAGACGGGACTCACCAAGGACAAGCCGTGCGATGCGGTGATCATGGCGATCGTCGACACATGGGAGGTCGACGGTGAAACGGTGTACGTGAAGTGAGCCATCGATGCTGACGGACCAGGAGATCGCGGAGATCATCGGTCGCGTCCGGGGCAAGGTGGAAGCCGTCCAAGGCCGGGACCGCACCGGACCGGCGCTTCGTGCCGCAGCCCAACAGGCGGCGCTCGCATCGAAACTCGGTGACGGCATCTACGCCACGATCGACGAAGCGGTCGCTGCCGCCCGCCGGGCGTTTCTCGCATATCGGGGCATGGGCCTCGAGAAGCGCCGGGTCATCGTCGACGCGATGCGTTCGGCCATGCTTGCCGACGGCGAACGGTTGGCGTACCTGGCGAGAGAAGAGACGGGCTTCGGCCGGGCCGAGGACAAGACGATGAAGAATCGTCTCGTCACGACCCGGACCCCCGGACCGGAGGATCTGGAGCCGCAGGCAGTGACCGGCGACTCGGGCATGATGGTTACCGAATTCGCCCCATACGGGGTGATCGGCTCGATCTCGCCGGTGACGAACCCGACGTCAACGGTCATCAACAACTCGATCGCCATGATCTCCGCCGGGAACGCCGTCACCTTCAACGTCCACCCGAACGCCAGGAACGTCTCGATCGAGAACATCCAGGTGCTCAATCGCACCATCGTTGGAGCAGGCGGACCACCCGACCTCATCACGGCGATAGCGGAGCCGACGCTGGAGTCGGCGAAGCGGTTGATGGCGCACCCCGACGTGCCGGTGCTGCTCGTCACCGGAGGACCCGGCGTCGTCAGAGAAGCGCTCGCCATGCCGAAGAAGGCCATCACCGCCGGGCCGGGCAACCCGCCCGCCGTGGTCGACCAGACGGCGGACGTCGAACAGGCAGGCCGCGACATCGTGCACGGTGGATCGTTCGACAACAACATCGTCTGCGTCGATGAGAAGACCACGATCGTGGTCGACAGTGTCGCGGACCGTCTCGTCCAGGCGATGGTCGCGGCCGGTGCATACCGGCTCAAGGAGCATGAACTCAAACGACTCGAACGTGTCATTTTCCGGGAGATGGGGGCGAAGGGGAAGCCGGGGGTCATCAACCCGGAGTGGATCGGGAAGAACGCGTCGATCATCCTCGCCGAGATCGGCGTCTCGGTCGACACGGACGTGCGGCTCCTGGTTGCAGAGGTCCCGGCCTGGCACAGCCTCGTGTGGACCGAGCAGATGATGCCGGTCATGCCCGTCGTCCGGGTCAAGGATGTCGATGCGGCCATCGACCTTGCGGTCCGCTCGGAACACGGGTTCCGTCACACAGCGTCGATCCACTCGACCAACGTCGATACGATCACCCGCATGGGACGGGAGATGAACTGCTCGATCTTCGTCGCCAACGGATCGAACATCGCCGGCCTCGGCGCCGGGGGAGAGGGATTCAGTTCCTTCTCCATCGCCAGTCCGACCGGTGAAGGACTCACCCGGCCCCGGACCTTCTCCCGCATCCGGCGGGTGACGGTGGTGGGAGCGATGCGCATTGTCTGATCCCGCCATCGGAATCGTCGAACTCGACTCGATCGCGGTCGGCATCTTCACCGGCGACGCCATGGTGAAGTCGTCGCCGATCGGAGCGATCTACGCCGGGACGGTGCATCCGGGCCGCTACCTCATCCTCGTGTCCGGCGATACGGCGAGCGTTGAGGTGGCGCTCGAAACGGGGACCGACGCGGCCGTCGACTCGCTTCTCGACACGATCTTCCTCCCATCCGTCCACGCCGACGTAGTCGCAGCGATCGTTTCGACGCTCGACGCGGCGGACTTCGGCGGCGACGCCATCGGCGTGATCGAAACCGACACGGTCGCCAGCGTGGTGGAAGCCGCGGACGCCGGGGTCAAAGCCGCCGGGGTGACACTCCCGGCGGTCCGTCTCGCCGACGGTCTGGGCGGGAAGGGATACGCCGTATTTGCAGGTCCCGTCGCCGAGGTCGAGGCCGCCCTCGAAGCAGCCGTCGAACGATCCACGCCGACGGGGCATCTGGTCCGTCACGTGACAATCGCCCAGATCCACGAAGAGATGCGTCAGAATCTCGCGGCGGATCTGCGGTTCAACCAGCGCCTTGCCCGGCACACGGCGGACGGCTGATGCAACTGGGACGAGTCACCGGGACCGTCGTGGCCACGATCAAGTCGGAGGGGCTGGACGGTGTGAAGTTCCTCGTCGTCCAACCGCTCGACAAGCATCAGGAACCGATCGGGCGGCCCGTGATCGCCGCCGACGCCGTGCACATGGCGGGACCGGGAGAACTCGTCTACTACGTCGCCTCCCGGGAGGCCGCCGAGGCCCTCGAACCGAGATTCGTCCCCGTCGACCACGCCATCGTCGGCATCGTCGACCAGGTGACGCTGTGAAGATCGGTCGCGTCGCAGGGAATGTCGTTTCGACGATCAACCATCCGTTCTTCGACGGGCAACGCCTGATGATCTGCGACCTGCTCGACGGTGACGGCGAGGTCGCCGGATACACGATCGCCGTCGACACGGTCGGTGCCGGAGTGGGGGAGACGGTCCTCATCATCGACGAGGGCAACTCTGCCCGTCAGATTTTCGGCCTTTCGACGGGTCCGATCCGGGCCGTCATCACCGGCATCGTCGACGCGATCGACACCGTCTGATGCCACTGATATTCGCCCGGCCGGTCTAGCCTCCGCGCCGTGCTGAAACGAACGATCCTCATCCTCGTCATCGTCCTCGCTCTCGTGTTGAGCGCCTGCGGCGGTGGACAGGCCAAGACCTGCGACGACCTCGCCGACCAGACCATCGATCTGATGCAGAATCTCATCGATGACGCAGAAACCGAACTCGGCGACATGACGGTCGAGGAACTGATCGCCACCGGAGGCGACCTTCCATCGGTCGACCAATTCAAGGAGGATGCCGCGAAGATCGACGAGCGTGCCGTAGAGCTCGCATGCACACAGGCGGACATCACCGCCGGTGTTGCAGAACGTGTCGATCAGCTCGAAGCCCACACCCCGATCGGCGAATTCCTGATCAAAGCCATCCGCAACGGCGGCCTCTGACCTCTTGCCCATCCTGTCCCCCGGCATCGACGGGGGGACGCGAGATCGCCTCGCGATCTCGCAGGGGGGCTTCCAACCCGCTACAGCTCCGCGGCAGCGTCGCGATCCAACAGCCAGGTCACGTCTGCGTCGCCGGCAGCCACGACCCGAGCAGGGAGCGGCTCGTCATCGACGAGAATCCTCCTGAGGACGTTCGCTTTCGACCCACCTCCGACCAGGAAGACGATGCTGCTTGCTCGCTGCAGCAGCGGGACCGTGGCGGTGAGACGCCACGTGTTGAACTGTGGAACCCAATTGGCCACGTATGCGGGTCGAGTCACGGTGAGCGCTCCGGTGCCGGGGAACAACGAAGCCGTGTGACCGTCGTCACCCATCCCAAGCAGCACGACGCCGGGGCCGTCCGTGAATTCACCGTCGAGAGCCGTTTCGTAGACGGATGCAGCCACGGCGGGATCCTCGAGCGTCGTGTCGGGGGCGATGAAGCGGACGGGCACGTGATCGAGGAGGGACCTCCTCGCCATGAGCAGGTTCGCGTCTGGATCCTCAGGAGGGACCCAACGCTCGTCGGGGAACCAGCAGGTCAACCGATCCCACGGCACGTCCCGGCTCTGGAGCTCCCGGTAAGCGGCACGCGGCGTCGATCCTCCCGCGAGGCCGAACGTCGTGGCTCCCTCATTGAGAAGAACCGTGAGCAGATCTGCGGCACCGGCGGCGAGGGCGTCCGGGGTGTCGAATACTTCGATGCGCATGGTGCGAAACTAGTCCCATGAAGATCATCTATGAGACGGGCAGCGTCACCGGCATCACCGCGGGCACGCCCGGCCCGGTCGGCGTGCTGCTGGCCCACGGGGCGGGAGCGGGGCAGGATCACCCGTGGATCGTCACGGTTCGTGAGGGGCTTGCACGGCACGGGCTGTTCGTCATGTCGTTCAACTACCGGTACACCGAGGCAGGGAGGAAGAGCCCGGATCGGATGCCGACGCTGCTCGCGGTGCATCGGGCTGCAGCCGATGCGCTGGCGAAGGAGTGCGACCGGGTCGTGCTTGCGGGCAAGTCGATGGGCGGCAGGGTCGGTTCCCATCTCGCCGGGGACGAATCGTGGCCCGCAGCCGCCCTCGTCTACTTCGGCTATCCACTCGTCCCGATGGGAAAGGGTGAACCGCGACCGACCGACCATCTTCGTGCGATCGGCGCACCGCAGCTGTTCTTCGCCGGCACCCGCGATCGTCTCTCGCCTCCCGCGTTGATAGCGGACGTCGCCAGATCCGTTCCGGATGGAACCCTCGAGGTCGTCGAGGACGGCGATCATTCGTTCAAGGTCCTGAAACGGTCGGCCACGACGAGCGAAGCAACCCTCGACGCGATCATCGATACCACTGCCACCTGGCTCACGACACGAACCCAGGGTTCGTGACCCTGTATATGGCGTTGTGAGCCCGCGGAATGGAGAGGGCCGTGATGGGTCGGCGAACCGCGGGCTCGGGACGCCAAATAGGGCGCAGAGAACCCTGGGTTCGTGTCGTTAGCGGGTGGGGGGGAGGTAGCGGGCCGAGCGGATCTTGCCTTTCGAGGCGTCGAGGACCCACATCGAACCCTTCTTCCACTCCATCGGGCCATCCATCTCGACGCCGCTCGCGGCGAGGTGCCCGATGACGGGGCCGATGACCTCCCCGTGGGTGATGATGACCGCCGCTTCTCCCTTCATCTCGCGGAAGAGCTTCAGCGCATCCTCCGGCGAGCCGCCGACCCGGAGACGCCGATCGGTTTCCACGTGGACACGGATGGCATTGGCGAGCGGCTTCGCAGATTGCAAGCACCGCTGGAAGTCGGAGGTCACGATGCGCATGACCGGATGGGCCTGGAGTTCCACGGCCAGGTCGATCGCTTGTTTCCGTCCCCGACGGTCGAGCGGGCGTTTGTGATCCTTGTCCTTCCACTGGGCCTTGACACCGGCCTGGGCGTGCCGGACGAGATAGATGGTCGAGGACGTCGGATCGTCTACCAGAGCGCTTCCCCGGTCGAGCACGTTCCGATCGTTGCGGTACTGCAGTCGTTTGTCGGCCTTTCCCCGCGTGAGCCAAGCGATCTCGTCGACTTCGTGGTTCGGGCGGAACTTGCCACCCACGACATCCATCAGCCACCAGCGGACGACCTTCCGGTTACCCGCACCCGTCTCGTAGCCGACCGATCCGATTTCGATCGGACGATTCGCCTGGATCCCGGTCTCCTCCCGCACCTCACGCAACGCGGCCTCGAGGAAACCCTCACGCCGATCCAGTTTTCCCTTCGGCAGCGACCAGTCGTCGTAAACGGGGCGGTGAACGAGGAGGAACTCGCGCTTGCCGGCGTCGTTCGTCCGGTGGAGAACTCCGCCACCGGCCTTCACGGATGCTCGGAATCGTTCGGGACTCACGATGGATACGGGATGTCGCCTCGGGCCCGCTCGGCAGCAAGATCGAGCAGGCGCTGATGTGTGTCGATGCCCTCGGTCGTCGGAACCTTGGACCACGTGCCGTCGGGGTTGCCCTCCCAGGCGAGGACATCGTCGGCCATTTCGATCTCGAGAATCTCCTCGATTCGGACCTTGAGCCTCGGATCGGTCACCGGCACGAGCGCTTCGACCCGCCGGTTGAGGTTGCGTTGCATCATGTCGGCCGAACCGATGTAGTAGACGCCGTTGAGGCCGGGAGGGCCGAAGCGGTAGATGCGGGAGTGCTCGAGGAATCGGCCTACGATCGATCGGAGCCGGATCGTCTCCGACATGCCGGGGACACCGGCGCGAACGGAACAATTGCCCCGGATGATCAGGTCGATGCGGCACCCTTTTCCGGACGCTGCGTACAGTTCGTCGATGATCTCCGGGTCGACGATGTGGTTGGCTTTCATGAGGATCTGTCCCTCGGGCCCGAGGTCTGCCTGCTCGCGGATCCGCTCGACCATCCTGGATCGCAGATAGTCGGGAGCGACGACGAGTTTCCGATACGACGCCGGCTTGGCGTACCCGGTGAGATGGTTGAACAGTTCGGACAGGTCGGCTCCGATGTCGGCGTCGGCCGTGTAGAGACCGAGGTCCTCGTAGATCCGTGATGTATTCGGGTTGAAGTTCCCCGTCCCGACGTGCGAGTAGCGACGGATGCCATCCCGCTCGCGGCGAACCACGAGGAGGGTCTTCGTGTGGGTCTTGAGGCCCTGCACGCCGTAGACGACGTGCACGCCGGCGGATTCGAGCATCTTCGCCCAGTTGATGTTCGCCGCTTCGTCGAAACGGGCTTTCAGTTCGACCAGCACGACGACCTGCTTGTCCGCCTCGGCAGCCTCGATCAACGTCCGGACGACCGCTTCTTCACCGCCGATCGCCGGATCGTCCGGGATCGACGTGCGGTAGAGCGTCTGCTTGATCGCCAGGACATCGGGATCCGCGGCAGCCTGGGCGAGGAATGCAGCGGTCGATGTGGCGAACGATTCGTATGGGAAGTGGACGAGGATGTCGCCGCGCTTCAACTCCTCGAAGAAGTCGACGGAGCGGCCCGCCCGCTCGGCGAGTCGCGGCTGCGTCGTCGGCGTCCACGACGGGTCCTTCAGGTCGGGACGGTCGAGGCCGTAGACGCTCCACAAGCCGGCGAGGCCGAGCGGTGCGCTGCGAACCGAAACCTCATTGTGTGTGAGTTGGAGACCGTGCAGGAGGAGTTCGAGCACGTTGTCGGCGATGCCTTCCTCGACTTCGAGCCGGACGGCACGCGCCGCGCGATGGCGATAGCGAAGCACGGTCTCCATCGCTTCGAGAAGATCGTCGGCTTCCTCCTCTTCGACGGCGATGTCGGCGCTTCTCGTGACGCGGAACGTCGAGAAGCTGACGACGTCGAGTCCGCCGAAGAGACGGCCCAGGTGATGCCCGACGATCTGCTCGATCGGGAGGAAACGCCGATCGTCGCCGAGCGGGATGAGCCTCGGAACGTTCGGTGGGATCTTCACCCGTGCGAAGTGCAGGTCCTTGCTCGCCGGATCCTTCACCAGCACGGCGAGGTTGAGAGACTGGTCCGAGATGAAGGGGAACGGATGCGAGGGATCGACGGCGAGCGGCGTGAGGACCGGGAAGATACGTTCCTCGAACGCCTCGTCCATCGTCCGGCGATCGTCCGGATCGAGATCGTCGTAGGTGACGAGCTCGATGCCTTCGGATGCGAGGGCGGGGACGAGTTCGTCCGTGTAGAGGTGATCGATCCTGCGGTTCAGATCCGAAACGGTTTCCCGGATGGCGGCGAGCTGCTCCCTGGGCGTCAGACCATCCGGACCGGATTTCGTGACGCCGCTGTCGGCCTGCTCGAGAAGGCCGGCAACCCGTACCTGATGGAACTCGTCGAGGTTGGACGAGACGATGGCGACGAACTTGACGCGCTCGAGGAGCGGGCGGTCCTCAGCCAGGGCGAGGGCGAAGACCCGTTCCTGGAATGCCAGCAGCGACAGCTCGCGGTTGACGTACGGGGTCCCGTTGGTTGCGTCCATACTTCCGGTCTCTGGGGAACGCCGGTCATGTTACCGGTACGGCCCGATCTGCGACGGGGCGATCCGCGGACGTCAGATCCGGTTGCGGTCGAGTTCGTCGAGCTTGCCGACCCTCCGCACGTACTTCTCTCCGCCCGAGAACGAGGCATCGATGAATGTCCGAACGATCTCCCACGCGAGTTCCGTGCCGACGATGCGGCCACCGAGCGCCAGCACGTTCATACCGTCGTGCTCGACGGCCTGATGGGCCGTGTAGACGTCGTGGACCGTTGCGACCCGGACGCCCGTGATCTTGCTTGCGGCCATTGCCGCGCCGGCACCTGATCCGCACAGCACGACCCCCCGGTCCGCCTCGCCGGCGGCAACGGCCCGTGCTGCCGGGGCAACGAAGTCGGGGAAGTCGACGGATGCGGGCGAGTCGGTTCCGTAGTCGAGGACTTCGTGTCCGCCGGCGATCAGTCGTGCCTTGAGATCCTCCTTGAGTTCGAATCCCCCGTGATCGGTTCCCATGGCGATGCGCATATGCCCTCCCGGTTGATACCTCCGAGCCTAGGAGTGTGGCGTTGATCTCAACCATATATCGTTCAGATCGACGCTGGACTCCTAGGCTTTGCGGCATGGCTCCACGGACCGAATCGCTGCACGTCGTCGGTGGGACGCGTCTCGAGGGGGAGATCGCTGTTCTCGGGGCGAAGAACGCTGCGTTGAAGCACATGGTGGCCACATTGCTTGCGCCCGGTACGCATCACCTCACGAACGTGCCCCGCATCCTCGACGTCGAAATCATGGGAAAGGTGCTCGAACATGTCGGGGCGACCTGCGAACGGGACGGCACGACGCTGGAGATCGTCGTTCCGGAAGTGCCGAACCCCGAAGCGCCCCTGGACCTCGTTCGGCAGATGCGGGCGTCGATCCTCATCCTCGGCACTCTGCTCGCTCGTACGGGAGAAGCGCGGGTCGCTCTGCCCGGCGGCGACGACTTCGGTTCGCGTCCCATCGATCTGCATCTCGGCGGACTCGAGGACCTCGGAGCCGTGTTCGACCTCCAGCACGGGGTCTTACGTGCGACTGCGCCCGACGGCCTCCACGGTGCCGACATCTTCCTCGAGTTCCCATCGGTCGGAGCGACCGAGAACATCCTGCTGGCATCCGTCCTCTCCGAAGGAACAACGACGATCGGCAACGCCGCCAGGGAACCCGAACTTGCCGACCTCGCCGCCTATCTCACCGCCATGGGTGCCGAGATCGAAGGGGCGGGCACGTCGACGATTCGTGTCCACGGTGTCGATGAACTGCGCCCGGCCGACCACCACGTCGTTCCCGATCGGCTCGAAGCGGGAACGTATATCGTGGCTGGGGCGATGACCGGTGGCCGGGTCACGATCCGGGACTGCATCCCGGCCCATCTGCGCATGGAACTGAGCAAGCTGGGCGACGCCGGGGCGACGATCACGACCGGCGACGATTGGGTCACGATCGAGGGACCGGACCGGCCCGAGCCGATCGACTTCGCAACGCTGCCGTTCCCCGGCTACCACACCGACATGCATCCGCAGATGGTTGCCCTCCTCTCGGTCGCTTCCGGCACGTCCATCGCGACGGAGAACGTCTACGCGGCCCGCTTCCGCTACATCGGTGAGCTCAACCGGATGGGGGCCGACGTCCACACCGACGGACAGCACATCATCATCCGCGGTGTCGAGGAACTGAGCGGCTGCGAGGTCGACGGATGCGATATCCGCGCCGCAGCCGCGCTCACGATCGCCGGGTTGCGAGCGGATGGGACCACCATCGTCGTCGGGGCGCAGCACGTCGATCGGGGCTACGACGGATTCGTCGACAACCTCCGCTCGCTCGGAGCGACGATCGATCGAATCTGACATCCCGGCGTCCGGAACGGGCGGCTCAGTAACGGTCGCTCCTGGGTTAGTTTGTGCGCATGGCGACCGAGCAAGAGAACATCATCGAGATCGCGTCACCGACGGACCGACCCGACGACGGATTCGACGGTGCCGGGGAGATCGACCTGTCGCTGCTCGAAAGCACCCTCGAATACATTCGTCCCGCTCTCCAGGCGGACGGGGGAGACCTCGTGCTCCTCGGTGCCGACAACGGCAAGGTGTCGCTCCAGCTCGTCGGCGCCTGTGGTGGATGTCCTCTGTCGACCATGACGCTCACCGCCGGGATCGAACGAATCGTCAAAGATCGCGTCCCCGGTGTCACCGCCGTCGAAGCCGTCTGACCGGTCGCGCGACCATGCCGGGCCCGCTCGACCGTAATCTGGCGCTGTGAGCCTCATCGACCAGGCCCGTGCGGGAGACCGCCGATCGATCGCCAGGCTCATCAGCCGCGTCGAGGACGACACCGAAGAAGGGCGGCGGGCGCTGACCGCTGTGTACCCGGCCGGGGGAGCCGCCTGGGTGACCGGTATCACCGGGGCACCCGGATCGGGGAAGTCCACCCTCGTCGACCGGTTGATCCGAGCCGCCGCAGCCGAAACCGCTGTGGCGGTCATCGCCGTCGACCCGTCGAGCCCTTTCACCGGTGGAGCGGTCCTCGGCGATCGCATCCGCATGCAGGATCACACGGGGGATCCGAACGTGTACATCCGGTCGATGGCGAACCGCGGCCATCTGGGCGGTCTCGCCGACGCCACCCCGAGGGTCGTGGCACTCCTAGACGGCATCGGGTTCGGGGAGATCCTCGTCGAGACGGTCGGCGTGGGGCAGGCCGAGATCGACGTTGCATCGTCGGCGGACACCGTGGTCGTGGTTCTCAACCCGGGATGGGGAGACTCGATCCAGGCCGCCAAAGCCGGACTCCTCGAAATCGGCGACGTGTTCGTCGTCAACAAGGCGGACCGGCGGGGGGCGGACGACGCGGTGACCGATCTCATGCGCATGCTCGACCTCGGACCGGAACGGTCGTGGAGGCCGCCGGTCGTGACCACGGTCGCGACCGACGGGACGGGTACGGAGGCGCTCTGGTCGGCGATCACCGATCACCGGCGACACCTCGAAGAGACCGGGACGCTCCGGGAGCGTCGTCGGGACCGTGCGGTTCGTGAGATCGAGGCCGCCATCCGGACGAGGCTCCGCAGGAGAGCCTCGCTCGGCGATGCGAGCAACGAGGTCCTGGCTCGGGTTGTCGCCAGGACGGTCGATCCGTGGGCGGCGGCCGGAACCATCGTCCACACGCTGTAGCCTGCGGTGACGCGAGCAATGGAGGGATTATCGTGGGTCTCGTTGAATATGCCGTCGCCGACGGGGTCGCCGTATTGACGTTGAACCGGCCACCGGTCAACGCACTCAACCCGGAACTGATCGCCGACATCGACGCCTCAATCGCCGAAGCCGAGACACCGGAAGTGCGGGCCGTCGTAATTACCGGAGCGCCTCATTTCGCCGCCGGGGCGGACATCACCGGCTTCCAGGCGAGCTTCGACGGCGAGTCGAACGACGAACTGGCCGGGAACCTGTCGACGGTCGTGTCCCGGCTTGCAGGACTCGACAAGCCGACGATCGCCGCCGTCAACGGATTCGCCCTCGGCGGTGGTCTCGAACTCGCCATGGGCGCCGACTTCCGGTATCTCGCAGAGGGCGCACGTGTCGGACAGCCCGAGATTCTTCTCGGGATCATCCCCGGTGCGGGAGGAACGCAGCGTTTGCCGCGTCTCGTCGGATACCAGCGCGCCCTCGAAATGTGCTTCACCGGACGGCAGGTCGGTGCTTCCGAAGCGCTGGAACTCGGTATCGCCGACAAGGTCGTCCCGGACGACGAGCTCCTGGACACGGCGATGGCCGACGCCGCACGTTACGCCGGAGGGCCGACCGCCGCATACGCTGCGATCAAACGTGCGTTCCGGGCCGGGTACGGAACGCCGATCGATGTCGGGTTGGAGGTTGAAGCAGCCGAGTTCGCACGGGTGTTCGCAACGGCAGACGCCCGCATCGGTGTGGCGGCATTCCTCGCCAAGGAAAAGCCGGGCTTCACCGGGACGTGATGCGACGATCCTCAGGGGATTCCCGGGCGGACGCGAATGATGACGATGCCGGATAGCCTGCACTGACATGATCAATCGACGGCTTCCCAACTGGGTCGGCAGCGCAGCACTCGGCATCGTCGGCGTGGTGGTGCTCGCACTGTTCACCGTGGCCTGGCTGTCGTCGAACCGGATTCGGGCCGACGTGCTGCTCCCCGTCGCAGACACCCGTCCGTACGACATCGAAGTGATCCGAACACCACCGGCACGACTGGTGACGGCATCGGTCGATCAGCCGTCCCGCGACGGGATCTGGGGCTTTGAGAACGAGACGACCTACGCGCAGTTGACATCCTTGCTCCGGAGAACTGCCGATGGCACCGAATGGGCCGCAACGCCGATGGTCGAGGAATTCTCCGCCGGGTCGAAGGCTAGGGTCGACATCGACGCCTACCCCGAGGATCCGACCACCGCTTTCGGTCTCGGATACAACGCCGTGCGAGCCCCGGGCGATCTCGGCCCGCTACCGGCCTGGCTGATCGACGGCCGCCGATCGACCTGGGTGATCGTGGTCCATGGAAAGGGGACCGATCGCCGCACCCAGGCCCTCAGAACCATTCCTGCTCTGACAGAGGCCGGGTTCCCTGTGCTCGTCGTGACATACCGCAACGACGACGGAGCTCCACCGTCTTCGACCGGACTCCGGTCGTGGGGTCTCGAGGAGTGGAGGGATCTCGACGCCGCCGTCGGTCTCGCCGACCGGGAAGGGGCTCAGGGCTACGTCCTCGTCGGCCATGATCTCGGCGCTGAGATCGTTTCGATGTTCCTCCACGAGTCGGACCGTGCAGGGAAGGTGCGAGGCGTTATCTTCGACTCTCCCGTCCTCGATCTCGAAGGCACGCTCGACTACGGAGACGGCCCGCTCGGTCGCGTTATCGGTGAGATGGGCCAGCAGTTCGCACGGTTCCGGTTCGGCATGGAGTGGAGCGAACTCGACCAGGTAGCGAGAGCCGACCAGTTCGACGTTCCGATCCTCGCACTGCACGGTGTGCGAGACACGATTGCTCCCATTTCGATCACGGAAGCGTTCGCCGCCGCCCGACCGGACCTCGTCCGGTTCGTCCGATTCGAACAGGGCGGCCACGGTGATCTCTGGAACATCGATCGGGTCCGGTACGAAGACGAAGTGGCGTCCTTCCTCGAGGGGGTCCTCGAAGAAGACGGCTGAAGCATCACCGCAACGACGCGAACCTTGCCAAACTTGGTGCCGATGCCCTACCTCGATCATGCCGCGACCACACCGATGCGAGACGACGTGCGTTCCGCCATGGCTCCCTATCAGGGAGACCGATTCGGGAACCCGTCCGGGGTCCACACCGTGGCACGTGTCGCGAAGAACGCGATCGAAGAGGCGCGCGAGAGGATTGCTGCAGCGATCGGGGCAGCGCGGCCGCTGGAGATCGTGTTCACGGGTGGGGGAACGGAAGCCGACAACCTGGCGATCGCGGGCTCTGCCCTCTTCCGCACCGGCGGCGTCGTCACGCCCGCGGTGGAACATGCTGCCGTCCTCGAGTCGGCCCGGTTCGCGCGCCGGCTCGGGAGCGAGGTGACCGTCGTCCCGGTCGACTCATCCGGAGTCGTCGATCCCGAAGAGATCGCGTCGGCGGTGACGGACCAGACGGCAGTCGTTTCGGTGATGACGGCGAACAACGAGACCGGTGTGATCCAGCCGATCGACGCGATCGCCCGCTTGGTCCGATCCACACGGGGACGGGTGACGATCCATACCGACGCTGTGCAGGCCTTCCCGTCGCTTCCCATCCGTGTGACGGACGACAGCCCCGATCTCATCACCGTGTCGGGCCACAAGATCGGAGGACCGAAAGGAGTCGGATTCCTGTTCGTCCGGAACGGCACAGAACTCGAACCGGTGATCCACGGCGGCGGACAGGAACTTGGGAGACGGTCCGGGACACATGACGTCGCGGGGATCGTCGGACTCGCCGTCGCCGTGGAAGCAGCCGTCGCAGAACGAGAACAGTACGTCAATCGGGTCGGAGCGGCGAGAGACCGATTCGAACACGATCTCGCAGCCCGAATCCCCATCGAGGTCACGGCAGGCGGCGCCGAT
The DNA here is from genome assembly GCA_024762335.1 of Acidimicrobiia bacterium. GTDB lineage: Bacteria > Actinomycetota > Acidimicrobiia > Spongiisociales > UBA5794 > JAHEEL01. The sequence continues at coordinate 16,882 of JANTHO010000034.1, forward strand.
CGGCTCGTTTCGCACTCGCACCTGCGGTTCCCCGGGATCCGGGCCGAGACGATGCTCGTCCGACTCGACCTCGCCGGTGTGGCCGCCTCGGCGGGCGCGGCATGTCACAGCGGCGCGATCGCCACGAGCTACGTTCTCGCAGCCATGGGTATCGCTCCTGACGTCGCTGCAGAGTCCGTCCGATTCAGCTTCGGGAGGGGTGACGACGCCGTGTCCGGAGCCGAAGCCGCCCGCATTGTCGCCGAGGTTGCCGGGGGGTTGCCATGAGGGCGCTCGTTGCGATGTCCGGCGGGGTCGACTCTTCGGTGGCGGCAGCGCTCATGCTCGAAGAGGGCTACGAGGTGATCGGCGTCACGCTCAAACAGTGGGTGGGTGCGGGTGGGGCGATGCCGGTCGCAGGATGCTGCACCGTTTCCGATGCGGAGGACGCCCGGCGGGTTGCCGCCCAGCTCGATATCCCGTACTACGTGCTCGACTACGTCGACGAGTTCACCGCCGCCGTCGTCGAACCGTTCGGCGCGGCGTATCTCGCCGGGCGAACACCGAACCCCTGCATCGAATGCAACCGCAAGGTTCGCTTCACGGCACTGCTCGAACGCACGGCCGCGTTCGACGCCGACGTGCTGGTCACCGGCCACCACGCAAGGATCGAGCGCGACGAACAGGGATGGCATCTGCGCACTGCGGTCGACGGGACGAAGGACCAGTCGTACGTTCTTCACATGCTCGGCCAGGACGACCTGTCGAAGATCCGGCTCCCCGTCGGGGAGATGACGAAAGCCGAGGTTCGCAGCAGAGCGGCGGCGATGGGTCTGCGAACCGCATCGAAACCCGACAGCCAGGACATCTGCTTCGTTACCTCCGGTGACTACCGGGAATTTCTCGCAGAGCGGTTCCCGGAGACGGCGCTCCCCGGGCCGATCGTCGATTCGGCCGGCGAGACCCTCGGCGAGCACAACGGCGTCACCGGCTTCACGATCGGACAGCGTCGGGGCCTCGGCATCGCCGTCGGCGATGCCCGATACGTCATCGACATCGATCCCACCGAACGCAGGGTCACGGTCGGCACGCGCGACGAACTCCTCTCCGACGGCTGCCTCGTCGACGATGTCTCATTCATCTCCGGTTCGCCGCCAACACGACCCGATGTCACAGTCAAGGTTCGCTATCGCTCGACGGCGATCCCAGGGACCCTGCAACCGGTGGGGGATCGGTGGGAAATCCGGTTCGCCGAACGCCACCCCGCGCCGGCCCCCGGTCAGGCCGCCGTGTTCTACGACGGCGAGCGGGTCCTCGGCGGAGGCACGATCGAGGAGGTGATCCGATCGTGAGAATCACGGGCATCGGCAGCCTCCCACACGCCGACGCAACCGAAGCGGCTGCGTTCGTCCACGCCACCACCGACGTGCCGTACCTGCCGCAACTCCCGAAGCGGCATCCGTCGGAAGGAATGCTCCGGCAATGGGGTGAAGGCCTCTGCGGGGCCGGCGGCGTGGACGACGGTATCGGTCTGCGGTGGGGCGCCCCGCCGACCCCCCTCTCCGAGGCGTTCGGTGGGATGGCGGCGCTGCTGCCGACACTGGACGGTGATCTGGTCAAGACACAGTTCACCGGCCCGGTCACGCTCACACTCGGCCTTCTCGCTGCGGGATGTCCGGCCGAGGGGATCTGGGAGTGCGTCGTCGACGGGCTGCGTGAACGACTCGACGCCCACATCAGCGAGATCCGCCGCATCCGTCCGGACATCGACATCATCGCCGTGATGGACGAACCCGCTCTCGTCATCTACGCACCGGGACGTCCAGCAGGACCGATCCCGATCGAAGCGGCCGCAGAGGCCATGGGACGCGTGATGGCGGCGGCACCCGTCCCGGTCGGAATCCACGTCTGCGCCGACACGGAGTGGGGGATGGTCGCCGAACTCGAACCCGCGTGGCTCTCCTGGGACCTTGCCGCGCTGGGCGACGGATTCCTGTCGTCCGTCGACGTGATCGCGCAGAAAGTGTCACAGGGAACGGGCATCATGTGGGGCATGGTGCCGACCGATCCGAACCCCGTCGATCTCGACCAGGTCCGTTCCCGGTACGGTACGGCCGTGACCCGACTCGTTCTCGAAGGAGCACCCGCCGACATGCTGATGACTTCATCGATGGCGACACCGGCATGCGGACTCGCCGGCACAACCGTGGGCGGAGCGGAGGTCATCATGGAGCGGGTCCGCCACGTCGTGGAGGCCCTCGATGACTGACCCCGCCGCCCGAGCCGCAGAACTCCGGTCGCTCCTCCACCATCACATCTACCGCTACTACGTCCTCGACGACCCGGAGATCTCCGACGGCGAATACGACGATCTCCTCAGAGAGCTGCAGGCGATCGAAGCCGAGCATCCGGAGCTCGTCACCCCGGACTCCCCGACGCAGCAGATCGGTGCACCGATCTCGGAGGCGTTCTCACCGGTCACCCATCGCGAACGAATGTTCTCGCTCGACAACGTCGAAACATTCGAAGGGCTGGAAGCCTGGCGGGACCGGATCGTGCGGCTCCTCGACCATGAACCCGAGGCGTACGCCTGTGAACTGAAGATCGACGGTCTCGCCATCTCCCTCACCTACGAGGCAGGCCACCTGATCCGCGGCGCAACACGGGGGGACGGCGTCACCGGTGAAGACATCACGGCGAACGTGCGGACGATCCGCGACATTCCGCACGTGCTTCTGGGAGACCCGCCGCCGGTCATCGAAGTGCGTGGTGAGATCTACATGCCGGTGTCGGCGTTCAAAGAATTGAACGAACGGCAGGCCGTCGAGGGGAAACCGCCGTACGTGAACCCGCGAAACACGGCCGCCGGATCCGTCAGGCAGAAAGATCCCGCCGTGACCGCCGCCAGGAAACTCTCCCTCTGGGCCTACCAGATCGGCTACATCGAGGGCGGTCCGTCGCTCGAGACGCACACGGAGCGCATGTCGTGGCTTGCCGAGATGGGGCTGCCGATCAATCCGGAGAACCGCACCGTCGAAACGATCGAACAGGTCGAGGAATACGTCCGCGTTGCGGAGGCGGGCCGGCACGAGCGCGACTATGAGACGGACGGCATCGTCATCAAGGTCGATTCGCTCGCCGATCAGGACGTGCTCGGTTCCACGGCGAAGAGCCCCCGCTGGGCGATCGCTTACAAGCTTCCCCCGGAGGAGAAGACCACGAAGCTCCTCGACATCAAGATCAACGTGGGTCGGACCGGCGCCGTCACGCCGTATGCGGTCCTCGAACCGGTCTTCGTCGGCGGTGCCACGGTCACCCACACGACGCTCCACAACGAGAGCGACCTGCACCGGAGGAACGTCCGGCCGGGGGACACCGTCATCGTTCGTCGCGCCGGTGACGTCATCCCGGAAATTGTCGGGCCGGTGCTGTCGATGCGGCCCCCGGGGCTTCCCGAGTGGCACATGCCCAAGACGTGCCCGTTCTGCGGGAGTCCGATCGTTGTCCCGGAGGGTGAGACCAAGGCCAAGTGCACGGGTGGATACGCTTGTCCGAGCCGGCTGCGCGAGTACCTCGCCTACTTCGCGGGACGGGGTGCGATGGACATCGAGGGCCTTGGGTACAAGACCGTCGATCTGCTGCTCTCCGAGGGGATCATCCACGACCCGGCCGACGTGTTCACGCTGAAGCCCGAAGACCTGCTCGGACGTGAGGGATGGGGCGAAACATCGGTTTCGAAGCTGCTCGCCGCCATCGACGATGCGAAGGATCGCGAAGTGGCCCGGCTGATCACCGGTCTCGGAATCGATCACGTCGGAGGCACCATCGCCCGCACCCTGGCACGGCGCTTCGGGAGCATCGACGCACTCATGGCGGCAGATGAAGAGGACATCAGCGCCATCGGCGGGATCGGCCCCGAGATCGCCGGTTCCGTCGTCTCATGGTTCGCCGCAGATGAGAATCGTCGTCTCATCGAGAAGTTCCGGGCCGCCGGAGTCCGGATGGCCGACCCCGTCACGCGGGACGAATCGAGCGATCTCCTCGACGGCGTCTCGGTCGTGATTACCGGCAGTCTCGACGGCTACTCCCGGTCGGAGGCGAAGGCCGCGGTCGAGGATCGGGGCGGCAAGGTAACCGGGTCCGTGTCGCGCAAGACGACCGCCGTGGTTGCAGGAGCCTCACCAGGATCGAAACTCGCGAAAGCCATCGACCTCGGAGTCCCTGTTCTGGACGAGGAGGGTTTCGAGCGTCTCCTGGCAGAGGGCCCTTCGGCGATCGGGAATTGAGCGGCTCATCGGCGGGTGCCGAGCCGGAACGCCGGATCCGTTACCCGATGGAGAGCCCGACGGCGACGACGACGGCGAGGACGACGGGGAGCAGCGCAGCCCATGGGGGGCCGACGGCCCGGGAGATGACCGGTGTGAGCAATCCGACGGAGAGGAATATCACGCCGACCACGAGGCCGGCGTACTGGAACCATCCGCCGCCGGAGAGCCATTCGATGACCGCCAGCGAAGAGAGCACGACGAGTAGTCCGCCGCCGATCGTCCATGCGAAGATCTTCGTGCCACTGTTTTGGGCGCGCACGCTTCTCCACAGGAGACCCGAGAGGGCCCCGATCGCAAGGGCCAGGACCGTGATGCTGATCGGATTCGCCGCCGTTTCGCTGGGGCTGTCCAGCGGGCTTGCGAGGAGTGCAGCGGCGATGGCCCCGACCGACCCGGCGGCGAGACCGGCGAGAACGGGATTCACGGATCGTGGGTCGTAGACGTAGTCCTCGGCCATGTGATCTCCTTCGCTCTTCCGAACCCGGCGACTCCAGGTTAGGGACCCCGGGTCGGGAAGGTCCTTCCTCCGATTCCGAACGATGATGCTCACGGAACTTGCGGACGGATCGGCGACGGTGAAAACTGGTCCCATGCGCCTCAACCCCGTCTTCACCCAGCTCGGCGACTATCCGATCGCCCGGATCCAGATGCGAGCGAGGGACCGGCGCGATGCCGGACTTCCAGTCGTCGACTTCTCGATCGGTGACCCCAGGGAACCGACTCCGCCGTTCATCACCGAGGCGCTTCGCTCTTCGGTGCCGGAAGTGTCCCAGTATCCGACCGCGGCGGGTCTTCTCGAACTTCGTGAGACGATCGCTGCGTATGTGAATCGCCGGTTCGGTGTGGACGTCGATCCCGCCACACAGGTGATTCCGACGAGCGGGGCGAAGGAAGCCATCTTCAACACGCCGTTCGCGTTCATCGACCGCGACGCCGGGGACGCCGTCATCTACCCGACACCCGGATATCCTGTGTACGAGCGAGGGTCGCTCTTCGCCGGGGCGACCGTGTTCCCGATCGAGCTTTCCGGAGACTTCGTTCTCCGGGCCGAGCAGATCCCAGACGAGGCGTGGGGCCGTGCCCGCCTCGTGTGGACGTGCTCGCCCCACAACCCGGCCGGATCCGTCGCAACGCTCGAAGACATCGCCGGTCTCTATATCCGGTCGGTCGACTCGGACGCCCTGCTGCTCTCGGACGAGTGTTACTCCGACATCTACGAGGACGAGATCTACCCCGACGGGCCCATGTCGGCGCTCCAGGTGGCGGGGGAGGGGAGTCCGGGTGTGCTGTCGTACCTGAGCCTGTCGAAGCGGTCCGGGATGACGGGCTATCGCTCCGGGGCGATCGTCGGAGACCCCGAGGCGATCGCGGCGCTCAAGGCGTTGCGATCCACGACGGGGACGGCATCGCCGGAGTTCGTCCAGGGCGCCGCCATCGCGGCATGGAGCGACGACGCCCACGCGGCGGAGCGTCGGGCGATTTTCTCGGAGAAGCGACGCATCCTCAAGCGGGCGTTCGACGATCTCGGCTACGAGACGGTCGGCTCCCATGCGGGCCTCTATCTCTGGATTCGTGTCGATGACGACATGGCGTTCACCGACCGGCTCCTCGAAGAGGGGATCGTCGTGTCACCGGGCCGGTTCTTCGGTCCCGGCGGCGAGGGGTTCATCCGTCTGGCACTGGTCCCGACGGTCGAAGAATGCGCCGTCGCAGCAGACACCCTCCGCACCCTCCTGTCCTGACTCTCCCACGAGCCCACTCCCACTCGTGCTCTGCGAACCCAGGGTTCGGGAGGTAGTTGCGTAGTATCGGGGCCATGAGTGACCGTGAACTGATCGAAGCCGCATACGCCGACCTCTCCCTGCTCTCCGACGCCGCCGAAGCCGTGCATCGCACCATCGCCGCCCTCGACGCGGGTGAGATCCGGGTCGCCGAGAAGGTCGAAGGGGAGTGGACCGTCAACGCCTGGGTCAAAGAAGCGATCATGCTCTACTTCCGGATCACCGAGGTGCGGACGATGGGTGCCGGACCGTTCGAGTACCACGACAAGATCCCCACCAAGACCGGCCTGCACGACGCCGGCATCCGCGTTGTGCCCCCGGGCACGATTCGGTACGGAGCCTTCTGCGAACCGGGCGTCGTTGTGATGCCCGGCTACGTGAACATCGGTGCCTACGTCGGCAGCGGCACGATGGTCGATACGTGGGCGACCGTCGGATCGTGTGCACAGATCGGTCGCGACGTGCATCTCTCCGGAGGCGTCGGCATCGGCGGGGTGCTCGAACCGGCCGGTGCGCGTCCCGTCATCATCGAGGACGGTGCGTTCATCGGAAGCCGCTCGATCGTGGTCGAAGGCGTCGTCGTTGAAGCCGGCGCCGTCCTCGGAGCGAACACGACGCTTTCGGCGTCGATTCCGATCATCGACGTGACCGGCGACGAACCGGTAGAGATCCGCGGACGGGTGCCGGCGAACGCCGTCGTCGTCCCGGGTGCCCGTGCCAAGGAGTTCCCCGCCGGCGTCTACCACCTCCAGGCTCCGCTCCTGATCGGGTATCGCTCCGCATCGACCGACCGCAAGACGTCGCTCAACGACGCACTCCGCACGTTCGGGGTGGAGATATGACCCTCACCGACACGCTCGTCGAACTCATCAACATCCCGTCCGTGATCGGCAATGAAGAGGAGATCACCACCGCGATCGAGTTCCGACTCGCCGGAGTGCAGCCGGTGCAGCGACTCGGGAACGCACTCGTGGTCGGGGAGCGAACCGGCCGGCCGATCATCGCTCTCTACGGGCACACGGACACCGTGCCCGAGCAGAACAACGGCACAGCGCGCGTCGACGACGAGCGTATCCACGGCCTCGGGGCTTCCGACATGAAAGCCGGACTCGCCGTCATGCTCCATCTCCTCGAAGACGAGACCATCGCCGCAGGTCCCTACGACCTCTTCGGTGTCTTCTACGACAAGGAAGAGGGGCCGATGGCGGACAACGGCCTCGAGGACGTGCTCGACGCCGTGCCGTGGCTTGCCGAGGCCGAGTTCTCGATCGTGCTCGAGCCGACGGATCTGAACCTGGAACTGGGATGCAACGGCGCTATGAACGCCGACGTCGTGTTCACCGGCCACGCCGCACACAGCGCACGCCCGTGGCTCGGAGAGAACGCCGTCACGAAAGCGGGGGAGTGGCTTGCCACGATGCACCGGCGGAAGCCGGAGCCGGTGCTCATCGCCGGTCTCGAATACCGCGAGGTCTTCTCGGTAACCCGGGCATCGGGAGGTATCGCGAACAACGTGCTGCCCGCACGGTTCACGATCAACTTGAACTACCGGTTCCCTCCGGTGTTCAGCCTGGATGAGGCGGAAGCCCGGCTCCGGGAGGTCGCGTCGGCAGCCGACGAGATCGTGATCACCGACTCTGCGGCTGCGGGAACCATCCCGGAGGGGAACCCGCATCTCTCACGGCTCGAATCGCTGACCGGCGGAGCCAGAACGGCCAAGCAAGGATGGACGGACGTAGCCCGCCTCACCGGACGGGGCATTCCTGCGGTCAACTACGGACCCGGTGAAGTTGCCCAGGCACATCAGGAGACCGAGTCGGTTCCGATAGCCAATCTGTCCGCCGTCTTCGACGTGCTGCGAGGATTCTTGGCGACCTGACCCGACCGGTCGAGACCGAGACGCTTCCGTCAGTCACCGGCGGGCTGTGCGATCGGGATGATCGACAGCTTTCTGAGGAAGAACTGGACGAGCGGCCCCATCCCGAAAGCGAAGACGAGGGTGCCAACTCCGACCGTCCCACCGAGCAGCCAGCCGACGATCAGCGCTGTGATCTCGATGCCGGCGCGAGCCCACGCGATCGAGATGCCACGTCTGGCGAGACCCGTCATGAGGCCGTCGCGGGGTCCCGGTCCGAGTCCGGCACCGATGTAGAAGCCGGAGCCGATCGCCACGATGAGGACGCCACCGAGCATCGCGACCCATCGGAGGGCCAGGTTGTCGAGGTGGTCGGGGAGGATCAGCAGCATGCCGTCGAGGACGAGGCCGATCACGATGGCGTTCGCGATCGTCCCGATCCCGAACCGTTCCCGCAGCGGAATCCAGAGGAGGAGGACGGCGAAGCCGGTGATGATGACGACGGTCCCGATCGGAATCCCGGTTCGTTTCGCGACACCCTGGTGGAACACGTCCCAGGGGGACAGGCCGAGGTCGGCGATCACCATGAACGCCAGGCCGATGCCGAACAGCGTCAGTCCGAGCATGAGCCGGGCGAGCCGCGGCCCGAGTTCGCTGAGGGGAGGGAAGGGGAGCACGGAGCCAGGGTAGGAGTGGCCCGGTGCGCAGTAGCCGGGTAGTGGTTTGGTTGCCCCGCTTCTTTGCTGCGCTCCCTTTCCATGTCCCCCACGCAGTGGGGGGACGCGGATTCGCTCGGCGAATCCGCAGGGGGGCAGTTTGGCGGTTTGGCGGTTTGGTGGTTTGGTGGTTTGGATGCCCCCCTGCTTCGTCGCTGCGCTCCTCGCGTCCCCCGCCGTGCCGTGGGCGGGACAGGGTGGGAGGGGGTTGATGGTTCTTCGTCTCCACCACGGCAGCCTCAATCCACGGTTTCTAGGCGGCGTTGAGGTTGTGGATGGTGGTGAGGGCGTTTGTGATGTGGCGGTGGTGGGGCCAGTTGGTGGGGAGG
>JANTHO010000035.1 GCA_024762335.1 Acidimicrobiia bacterium
CGTATCAATGCGGTCAACGCGAAGCGACGAGAACAGCTCGCTGAACTCGGGACGACGCTGATTAGCCTGCTCGGCGGATGACAGGACTGCACCGCAGAGAGCTGACCGGCTACGACGCACGGTGGCCCGCCATCGAGGCCGCCGGCGGGCTGTGGGTCGCCGGTCCCGACACCGATTCGGTGCAGCTACGCCGCGCGGTGGTGAGCGGGCAGGTGCGGGCTCTGGAGAGCCATCTCCGCGACATCGGCGCACTCGCCGGGTTGCCGCTCGAGTATCTGTTCATTGCGACGCCCAACGTCGACGCGGCTCATGTGAACACGCTGACCGGGCTGCGCGGCCTGTCGCTCGACTCGTGGGCGGGTGACTTGCGCGTCGACGAGATGGCGGATCTGGAGTGGTTCGGCGTCGTCGAGGTCGGCAAAGGCCAGCTCGACACCCTTTGGGCGAACGGCCACTCAGACCTGCGTTGGCTCTCGGTTGGCAAGTATCGGGAACGTGATCTGCAGGCTCTCTCGCGGCTCCCTCGGCTCGCTGACCTCGCAATTGTCGATTCCAGGTCGCTTGTATCGCTCGGCGGGATCGAGGAGCTCCAGCAACTGCAGCGACTCGAGCTGGCTATGTGCTCCGCCCTCGAAGACGTAGCAGGTATCGAAGACGCAACCGCCGTCCGCTCTGTGGTCCTCGAGTCGTGCAACCGTGTCGACGATCTCAGCCCACTTGCCGAATTACCCGAGCTTCGTGTCGTGCAGATAGAGATGCGCACCCCGCCTTCTCTGCGATCGCTTGCGGGCCACCCGACGTTGGAGTTCGTGTGGCTTATCGGCGGCAAGCCGCGGGCAGACGAAGTCGACGCGTTGCTCGAGAGCCCGTCGCTGCGGATGATCAATGCGCGCCGAGAGTCCTGGCTGCGCACAGGAGGGACGTGGGTCCATGCCGCCAACATCTATGCAATGACACCGGAGCAGATCAAGCTCTACGAGGAGCTGCTGGAGGAGATGAATCGGCTCAAGTACGGCGCGTAGGCTCGGTGCCGTCAAGCGGCCGACGCGTGATCCTCGAGTTCGTTCCCCATCTCGGTGCCGGTGGATCTGTCGGTCAAAGGTCGATGGTCAGTCGTCGAAGCGTCCGATCACAAGGGCGCCGCCTTCGCCGGGTCCGAAGACAGCACCGGGGCCGATGGCCGGCTACGTCCGGCCCTATCCTGAGGACAGTGCCTCCGGGAGGGCGACGGGCCCCTCCCAGGCGACGCCGTCGATTGACGTCCACATGTGTGCCTGAAGCGGTGGGAAGGGACGGGTCATCGGAATCGAACTCCGTTCCGACGATGCACCATCCCAGCGGTCCCACCGCGACGGTCGCGTCGATCCCCGGATCGATGGCAACGCGTTCCCATGCCACGGCATCGGTCGACACCCACACCGCACCTTCGGATCGCGCCGACGCAGCGGTTGTGATCCCGCCGACCGCTACGAACCGCGGTCACGTCCGCTGGCGTGGTGTATGGGTGACACCGCGTTGGCCTCGTTGTTGTTTTTCTAGCCGATTGCTGGTTCGAGTGCTGGGGTCACCTCCTCGAGTTGGTCGGTTTCGAGTACCCGGAGGCGGGTTTGGGAGAGTGATTCGAGGCTCATGTAGCGCCGTGCGATGGCCCATTCGTCGTGCTGTTCCGCCAATAGGGCGCCGACGAGACGGACGATCGATGGCCGTGTCGGGAAGATGCCCACGACGTTGGTGCGCCGACGGATCTCCTTGTTGAGGCGTTCCTGCGGGTTATTGGACCAGATCTGACGCCAATGGTTCTTCGGGAACCCGGTGAACGCCAAGATGTCGGCGGCAGCCGTGTCGAGGTGTTCGGCTGCGTCGACGAGACCGACCTCGAAGAGGTGGTCGACGACGCGGCGATGCTGCGCCCAGACCTGCTCCGGGTCGGGTTGGGCGAAGATCGTGCGCACCATCGTCGCCACCATCGACTGCGATGTCTTCGGGACCTTGGTCGACAGGTTCCGCATGTAGTGGGTTCTGCAACGCTGCCACGACGCACCCGGCAGGGTCGCTGCGATGGCGTCCACCAACCCGGCGTGGTCGTCAAAAGTCACCAGCTGCACACCGGAGAGGCCACGGGCGACGAGGCTGCGGAAGAAAGCGAGCCAGCCGGCGCCGTCTTCAGCTGTGGCAAGGTCAACACCGAGGATCTCACGGTGTCCCTCATTGTTGACACCGACCGCCAGCAGGCACGCAATGTTGACGATGCGGCCGCCCTCGCGGACCTTCATCGTCAATGCGTCGGCCCACACATACGTATACGGGTCCGCATCCAATGGCCGGTTGCGGAAGTCCGTGACCACCTCGTCGAGGCTCGCAGCCATCTCCGAGACCTGGGACTTGGACAGCGACGAGATCCCCAACGTCTCCACCAAGCCTTCGACCCTTCGGGTGGAGACGCCGCGCACGTAGGCCTCCGAGACGACCTGGATGAACGCCCGCTCCGAACGCCGGCGCGCATCCAGGAGCCAGTCCGGGAAGTATGAACCGGCCCGCAGCTTCGGGATGCGCAGGTCGATACTGCCCGCCCGAGTGTCCCACCGGCGGGTTCGGTACCCGTTGCGCCGATTCACCCGGTCTGGTGACACCTCCCCATACGGGGCGCCGCACACCACGTCGGCTTCGGCGGACATCAGTTCCTCAGCGAAGCTGCGCACCATCTCGCGCAGCAAGTCGTTGTCGTCGGTCTCGAGCTGCCCGCTTCAGCCATGCCAACGCGTCCATGCTCTTGTTGATCACCGCGTTCTCCTCACGGTCGCTACCACTGACTTCGTGAGGCTGGCGCGGTGATCACCTATAGGGAAGCACCCTCAGAACGGGGCCCCCGTACACCACATCCGTGGACGTAACTCAAGACCAGACGCGATCTGCTCTTGGTTGGTCTGGCCTGTTTCTCCCGTCACACGAGCCAAACTATCCGCTCCGTTGCTACCGGCGTGGCAAGGCGTCGAGGAACTCGTCGAACCGTCGCGGGTCCGAGCGGTCGATCCGGGGAGGTGGCGGGTCGGGGATCGACCCGTCGCACGGCAGGGCCCATCGGACCCGTCCCGGTTCGATCTGGTCCATGGTTTCGTACCAGGAGCGGAGCGGTGCGGCGAGCCGGGCGTGGAGATCGAAGTTGCGTCGTGTCCGGGTCGGGTCACCTGCTCGGCGGTTCTGCATGGTGTCGAGGTCGGGGATCTTGCAGAGAACCAGATCGGCGAAGCCGAGACGACCGGCTGCGAAGTATTCGCGGTTGATGCGAGCTTCGGCTTCCCAGGCCACCGTGTCGACCTCCCCGAGCCACCACAGACCCCACACGTAGTGGAGTTTGAACGGGTCGGTGTCACACACCGCCAGCCCGTGAGCCGTTTCGGTGTCGAGCGCCTGTTGCCATCGTCCAGCGTTCGCTTCGGCCCAGAACCTGGCTGCTGCTCCCGGGTAGGTGCTGCGGTCCGGCTCGTTGCCCGGCGACCGGTACTCCCAGACCGCGACCCCACTGTGATGAGTCGTGACCCAACTCGTCTTCCCCGCAGCGGTCGGTCCCTCGATGGCGACGATCATGATGACCCATTGTCCCATGTGCCGCGGCGGGGGTAGCGTCGGTGGTGTGGAAGTGGCCCGATTCGGCGGTGAATACGAGTTGGTGGCGGGACTGTATGGGGTCTCGTCGGGGAAGCTACGCGAGCGTGACGAACGCCGGGGCGGGTCAACGCTGCGTTGGGTGGCGACCCGGGGAGGCGAGGCATCCGCGGCGGTTGAGGGATGGCTGCGGCCCGATGATCGGATGTTCGTGTCGTTTGTGGGGGATCGACGCTCGTATGCCGAGTTGGCCGACGCGGCGGCGGTAGAGCTGGAGCGGCCGCTCTACACGTTCGTCGACGCCGCCGACGATGAGCTCATGGCGGTGTTGCAGTCGGGAGGGTTTGAGGTCGAGATCACCGAGGAACGGTTCTCTCTTCGTTTCGATCAGGTTCTCGCAGGGTTGCGCCGGGCCTGGGTCCCGTCGGGGTTCAGTATCCGGTCGGCCGACACGGTGGACGAGGACCGGCTCTTTGCGCTGGACAATGTCCTGCGCAACGACGTTCCGGGCATCGATGGCTGGAAGGGTGATCGGGCATGGTTCCGTGACGAGCTGGCCGAGTCCCCGCCGTTCGACCCGTCGGCATACCTGGTCGCCGTCGACGACGACAGCGGAGCGTATGTCGGGCTGGTGAGGATCTGGCGGAACCCGAGCGGTCCGCGCTTCGGGTTGGTCGGTGTGCGGCGCGAGTACCGGCACACACCGATCGCGGCGGCGCTGTTACGCGAGGCGTTGGCGGCGGCGTCGCAGTGGGGCTACGGATCGTTCACGGCCGAGACGAGCCCCGCCAATCCGGCCATCTACCGTCGCATGGCCCGCGTCGACGCCGAGAGCCTCGGCCGCTTCTATCAGATGGTTCGCCGATGACATACCGGCGCCGCCAGGATGTGTCTCAGTTGCCCGATGGTCACCAGATGCTCGTCAGGGCGGCCGTGGTCGGTAACGCTCTACAGCTTGCGGCAGACCAGCTCACCTTTGCCGATGGGCACCACCAGGGAGTCGACTCGCGGATCGTCGAGAGCACGGTCGATCATCGGCTGGAGAGTATGGCGATGGTTGATGGCGTTGTCGGCAACGAGCAACCCGCCGGGAACGAGATTGGGCACGACCGCTTCGTAGCAGTCGGCGTACACCTCCTTCTCAGCATCGAGGAAGCAAAACGCGACCTCACCTATGTCCGCAATGTGCTCGAGGGCATCTCCCTCCACCAGTTCGACGAGGTGTTCGACTCCGGCAGCTCTGAACGTATCCCGGGCGAGATTCGCCTTCTCGGGGAGAATCTCGAACGTCGTGAGCGTCCGGCCTGTGGTCTGGCAGGCAAGGGTGAGCCACAGGGCCGAGTACCCGGCGCTTGTTCCCACCTCGATCACAGCTCCGACTGGAGCAGCCGCGGCGAGGATGGCGATGAACCGTCCCGTCTCGGGTGGTATCTGGCGGAGGCGCTCCATCCGGGGTGTGCCGTCGGCACGGTCGGCAATATCGATCTGCTCCAAGACACGCATTCGATTCTGGGTCCTGTCAGGAATGTGGTGGAACATGGTTGTCTCGCAATACTCAGGCTACGACAGACGATAGGCGCCTTTCCTGGGGAGCCGCGCTCGGGTACGAAGCCTTCACGACTATCAAGGGGCGGTTGACCCGGGCGATCCCGACGGTGCCCCGCCTGCGGGGGCGTGCTCGGTAGGTGATCGCGACAAGCGACGTCTCGAGTTCTTCGATGCGGCAGTCGCCGAGGCGGCCACGCGGTTTCCGGCGGGGCGTGGCCCCTGGCCACCTATTCTTCTTGCATGGTGATTCCGTTCTATGGCTCGACCGACCGTGAGATGTTCGCGATCGAGCGCGTGGCGATGGACCGGCCCGGGAGGGTGATCGCGGCACTGGATGAGCTGCTCTCTCCCGTTGGTCGGGTGGTGGACATCGGAGCGGGCGACGGCTTCACCGCAGAGAAGCTCACCACCCCGTCCCGGTTCGTGATCCCTGTTGAACCGGCTGCCGGGATGCTCGACCATGCGCGTCCGGTTCGCTGGGTTCGGGCTACGGCCCAGATGCTCCCGTTTCGGACCGACGCATTCGACGGTGCCTACGCGACATGGGCCTACTTCTTCCCGTCATTCTTCGACATCTCAGCGGGCCTTGAAGAGGTCCGTCGGGTCGTGCGACCGTCGGGACCGATCATCATCGTGGACAACGCAGGAGAGGACGCTTTCACCGCGATGGCCGACGAGGATCACGCTGCCGATCTCGACTTCTGGCGGGCTCAAGGTTTCGAGATACGGATTGTCGAGACGGCGTTCGTGTTCAACACCATGGAAGACGCCGAGAAGCTTCTCGTGTTCTACTTCGGTGACGCCGCTCGACCCGCTCTCCAGATCGACTATCGCGTCGCCATCATGGTGTCGCACGCCTGAGGTCTGTGCCCGAGCCTGTTGGTCTAAGACGTGAACGTCCGACACGCAAAGAGGACCGCGGAAGCTCGGTTCCGCATCCGAGATTCTTGACGACGTGCAAGCGATCGTGATAACATTCATGTCAAGATCTCGTAGCGAATAATGGACTTAATAGAGTGATTGATGAGAAGCCGACCTGTCGCAACAGAGGTTCGTGATCGGGTGGTTGGGTCGCGGGAGCGGTTCTGGACGCCGGAGGATTTTCGGGGTGCTCCGTTGGCGGTTGCCAAGGCGTTGTCGCGTCTTGAGAAGGCGGGGGAGGTGCGACGTATCCGCCGGGGTCTGTATTGGCGTGGGGTGGTGACGCCGTTGGGGATGGCGCCTCCGCCGGCGATGCGACTGGCGAGAGAGTTGGTCGGGACCCGGGGCGTCGGGCCGGGGGAGGGGAGCGCTGCTTTGGCGTTGGGTCTGTCGACGCATGTGCCGGCTATGACGACGATCGCGGTGCCGGGTCGGGTCCCTGCCAGTCCGGTCGCAACGGTGCGGTTCGTCAGCCGGAGTGGGTCGAGTAAGCGTCTCGATGAGCGGCTCCGTCCGGCAGAGGTCGCACTGTTGGAGGTGCTGCGTGACTGGGCCCGCTACGTTGAGGCGCCGGAGGCGTTGGCGTACGATCGGATCGGGAGGCTGATCGAAGACGGGACGATCCGCCTCGACCGGGTCGTCGCGGCATCCGTGACCGAGCCGGCACGCACCCGGAGCCGATTGCGGACGGTGCTTGGCGCGCTCGGGTTCGCCGACGCCGCCGAGAGGGTGCCGGCTCCCCGCCAGGCGATGTCCTCGGAACCCGGGATGGCGTGACCTCGTGTTCCGGGAACAGGCCATCTTCGAGCCAACCATCGAGGCAGCCGCCGAGCGTCTCGGTGTCGCCGCCACGGCGGTCGAGAAGGACTACTGGGTGACCCAGGCGCTGCGGGTTCTTGCAGGCGGGTTTCCCGATGATTTTGTCTTCAAGGGAGGGACGAGCCTGTCGAAAGGGTATGGGTTGATCGAACGGTTCTCCGAAGACATCGACCTGCTGATCATCCCCTGTGCTCGTGGGAAAGGGGCCGTCGACCGGCTGATGAAGGACATGGGCACCGCGGTTGCCGACCACATGGGGGCAACGCCGCAGTCCGAGCACGCCGAACGGGGTGTGCATCGCACGTACCGGATCCCGTATCGGACCGACCGTGCCCAGACCACCGCGATCGAACCGTCGGTGCTCCTCGAGATGGGTGTCCGCGGCGGGGATGAACCCTCGCGCCGGGTCGAGATCCGGACCCTGGTCGGTGACGTGCTGCGTGACGCGGGTACCGACATCTCCCGATACCCGGATCTCGAAACCTTCGCGGTGCGGGCTCTACATCCGGGGCGCACCCTGCTCGAGAAGCTCTTTGCGATCCACGCCGAAGCGATCCGCCTCCGAGCCAACCCCAACATGCCGGCCACGGCTCGGTTCGGCCGCCACTTCTACGACGTGTCCCGACTGCTCGACGACGACGAGGTTGTCGCGTTCCTCGCCGACGCAACGACCGTGGGGGCGGTTCTCGAAGAGATCGAACAGATCTCACAGCAACACTTCGCTACACGAGCCGCCGGCGAACTCCGTCCAGAGGGTGGATTCCGACACAGCCCGGCATTCGATCTCTCATCGGACGTCGCCGACCGTCTCCGGGTCGCATACGAATCCGACATCGAAGACCTCTACTACGGCGCCGCGCCACCGTCCTGGGAAGAGATCTGCCAGCAGGTCACATCGAGCCCCGTCTAACCCTCAATGGACACGGAACGCTCTCTTGCGCATGGTCGGTTCCATCGCGCGTCTATCGCGCGAGAGGGGTGGGATCAGGCGGGAAATGGCGAGAAACGTTGAGAGGCGAAAACCCAATAGTCACAAGGGTTTTCGAGCATTTCCCCAGGTCAGCGGCCGGGGTTTTCTCGGGCTCATAACCCGAAGGTCGCAGGTTCAAATCCTGCCCCCGCTACGAAGAGAACCCTTGGGACACCCACATATCCCGAGGGTTTTCTCGTGTCCGGGGTTCGTCGATGGGGTAGTCCATCGCGTCGGGATATCTCTGGACGTGGGGCTTGGTCGTATGGGTGCCGAAGCTTGGTGTCAAGCCGATGCTCGAGTCGAGGCAAGGCCGGAGGTTGTCAAGTCCGGTGAGCCGATATCGTCAACATGTATTGACGCTGGATTGTCGGGCTGGTAATTTGGTGTCGTGGACATCGAAGAGAGCGCACGAAAGCACGGTGTCCAGAGTGAGGATATGTTGCACGCAGTTCGACACCATTGGCGAGCCTTTGAGACCGATGATCCGTCCGTCACGATGTTCATCGGACCATCGAGAACTGCGGATCCGTTGGAGGTGGGTGTGGTGATCGACGGCGACGGTGTGGCGATCATTCACGCCATGAAGGCACGTGTGAAGTTCTTGAAGGGATGGTGGAACACATGAGCGGGACGAGAACCGATCGAGCCGAGGCACTGGAGCGGTGGGCCGACGATGTCGACTCCGCTGACTTGAAGGTTGCGGACACCGAAGTGCTGCGCTCCATCGCTGAACTGGTG
Organism: Acidimicrobiia bacterium; assembly: GCA_024762335.1. Taxonomy (GTDB): domain Bacteria; phylum Actinomycetota; class Acidimicrobiia; order Spongiisociales; family UBA5794; genus JAHEEL01. The sequence continues at coordinate 8,603 of JANTHO010000035.1, forward strand.
GAGCAACGCAACGAAGTAGATGAGGACTTGACCGAAGCCATCCGTTCCGCCCGTCGGTCAGAGCACAGTTGGGCAGAGATCGGAGCGATGCTTGGTGTGTCGAAACAGGCGGCGCAGCGGAAGTACGCGAAGGTCACCGCATCTGACTCATAGCCCGAAGGTCGCGGGTTCAAATCCCGCCCCCGCTACGAGAAAGCCCCGGTCAGACGTGTGTCTGGCCGGGGCTTCTACCGTCTCCGCTCGTTGTTCTACCGTCGCTTCTACCGGTCGCCGGCGATCAGGTTTCCGAAGACGCGGGCGGTTTCGGCTTGCGTGCCGGGCAGGACATGCTGGTACGTGCGAGGATGGTGCCGTCACTGTTGGCGGCCTTCGGGAAACCCGGACGGGTTCAGTCACCGTGTGGGCGGCCGCTGGGGCACGGGTCGAACCGGTTCGTCGGTCGCGGTGTCGCCGGTGGGGCTGGCGAGAGCGCGTTCCAATGATGTGAACAGTTCGAGGACGGTCGGTGCTTCGAAGATCCGGTAGCGCTGTCTGCCGATGTTGCGTTGTGTCAGGATGCCCGCGTCGACGAGGCGGTTGATGGCTGCTCCCGTGGCGACGTCGGAGCGGTCGATGAGCCCGGCGGCTGATTCCACGGTGAGGAGGGGGACTCCGGGGAGAACGTCGATGAGCAGGTCCAGAGCGGATCCCTTTCGGACAGTGCCGAGGTTCGACCGCCACCGGTGGGCCAGCTCGTCGATTCTCGTGGCGTAGATCTGAGCGTCGCTACATGCTCGGAGGGTGGCGCCTGCGAAGGTTCGCAGCCACGTGTGGGCGGTCAGGGACCGCTCGGGACTGGCGGCCGGGTGGGTGTGCCGGAAGGCGGTGAGTCCGGAGATGTAGTCGCCGGACCAGGTGGCGAGGACGAGGCTGATGGGTGGCACGAATGTGGGGGAGATTCCTCGCCGTCGGAGGATCACGTGGATGAGCGCCCGTCCGGTCCGTCCGTTCCCGTCGGCGAACGGGTGGATGGTCTCGAATTGGGCGTGGGCGACGGCGGCTTGCACGAGGGGCGAGTGCTCGTCGCCGTTCACGTACTCGATGAGGTCGTGGAGTAGGCCGTCGACCTGATCTGGTGGTGGTGGGACGAAGACCGCGCTACACGGGTTGTAGGAACTGCCGCCTATCCAGTTCTGCCCTTCGCGAACGACGCCCCCGATCTCCGGTCTGCTTGAGCGTTCCATCAACACTCGATGGATGTCGAGCAGATCTGCCAACGAGATCCGATCCGCTCGAAGTGCCAGTTCGATCGCGGTCTCCATCGCCGCGATGTTGCCGAGGATCTCGACGGCGACACGATCTGCGGTCTCGCCCCCTTGGGCAAGAGCGGCCTCCGCCTCGACTAGTCGCCGTGGCCCAGCGTCGAGGCCCTCGATCTTGGAGGAGGCGACCGATTCGGCTCGGAGGAGGAACCGGGCGAGGCCCTCGAGGCTGACATGGCTCGTCCCTGCCTCGTTCAGGTCCCGAATTGCGGTCTCGGCGTCCGCGATGTCCGCTGCCAGGTCGCCGGGCAGGGTGAGGCTCCATCGGACGAGCGGATCGGGCAAGTAGGCGTCGTAGGGGCAGCCTCCCCGGTCGCGGCGGGTCATCCCCTCGAATCGAGGCTCCCATCGCCTTCGTACGTACTTGGCCATCCTCCGACTCCCAAGTCGTTTAGCGAAGGTTATCGGAAAAGCCTAGCTTAGGGAAGTGTTAAGTAAAGGAAACTGGAATAGGGCCGGGAGTGTCGACGATGGACTCTATCCCAACTCACCTGGATCGAATACGTGAACCGGTCCGGGTTTTCCGGGGGCTCTGGGGTGCCTTGGGTTTCGTGGAGGCGGTTGACTGGATTCATGTCGCTGTTGTTTCTTGCTGCCGAGCTTCGAACTCGATGCGTCTCTGCGCACCAGCTGGAGGGTGACATCGTCGCCGTCTCCGAGATCGCAGCAGCCGCCAGCGAGGCGTGGCGGCCGGTTATCGATCTCGATGCACCCCAAAGTCTGCCGACCGGCTCACCCGATGGCCCAGCGAAACGCCGCGACCGCCGAGAGGTCGTCTGAGACTTCTAGATGACCCCCAGCGCATCTGATATCTCGACCTCCATCCATCGCATCTGGGTCGGTGAGGCAGTCGAACCGGGCCCTGTGATGCGGGTGGTGCCGATCTGTCACGAGTCGTTAAGGCTTTCGGGTTCAGCCGTCGTCCGGCTTCTTGTCGTCGGCGGTGCCTCCCGACCTTTAGGGCGAGCGGGCATCGATGTCAGGATCGCGAACTCTCCGGATCCCATCGTGTCGCGAGCCGTGGCGAAGATGGAGGCTTCGGAGAATCCTGCACGCTTCCATACACGGAGGGCTCGGATGTTTCCTCGTGCGATGGTCACACGGAGCATCGGCGGATCGAACGTCGCGATCGCGTACTGCACGACCGCTGCGACGAACCGGATTCCCAGCCCTCGGCCGGTCAGTTCCGGTTTCACCCCCAGCCCGATGTCGAGTCCGTCCGCGCTGTAGTCGCCTCCGGGGACCCGGGCATCGTGACCGAACGTGCAGAACCCAGCCAGGACACGGTCATCGAACAGTGCGTGGCAACGCACGTCCGGCGCCAGGAAGTACTCGACCGACTCTTCGGGCGTCGAATCGATGTTGTACACGTCATATGGCGGGGTGTATCGCCATCGGGTGAATGCGCGAACGTCACCCTCGGTAGCGTGCCTCAACTCGACCGCCAGCGCATTCCGGGCACTGGTCGTCTCGGGGTGACGTCCATTGCCGGGCACGCGCGAATCGTCCAGAACGACGGTGCTGTCAATTCCCAAGTCTTTGCTCCAGACCGCTCACGAGGACGGCGAGTCCCGCTTCGAATATCCGATCCATCGTCACCTCTTCAAGGGCGACTTCGCCGAGAACCTGGGTGAGATGGGGAAACTCGCCCGACTCGCCCGCGGTTCCGAGTGCGTCGACGAGCCGATCGTCGCCCGACGTGTCTCCGGCAACGGGCTGACTCGTCTCTGCCATTGCGTGGCCGACGATGAACTCGGCGGCGGCGTTGACGAACTCGAGCGCTTCATCGGGTGGGAACCCAGCGTCGAGAAGGATGCCGAGCGTGCGATCCGTGATCTGGAACCCCGGGGCGCTCAGGTTCGGCCGGGTCACCATGATCGGCAGGGCGTTGGGGTGCCTCACGAGCACCTCGCGCATCGAACGGGCCACCTCGGTGAGTTGGCTCTGCCACGGTTCGTCGGAGGGGTCGGGCAGGTCCAGTTCGGCCCACACGGCCTCGACGACTCCGTCGAGAACGGCTGCCTTGTTGGGAACGTGGTAATAGGCCGCCATGGGATCGACGCCCAGTTCCAGTCCCAGGGCCCGCATCGTCAATCCATTGATGCCGTCGCGATCGACGATGTCGAGCGCGGTTGCGACAACCAGATCGCGGCTGAGGGCGGTTGTCTTCTGTCTTCCTCTCATACCCACGCTTTCTCGTCGGTGAATCGGAACCGGGATGCAGCCAGGGCAGCAACGACCAGGGAGGCCCCCAGGAGGATACCGACCGGCACGAGCACGGCCTGCATGCCGCCGCCCTCGAGGAGGACCGCCCGCAGTCCCATGAGGGACCAGTAGGCGGGACTGATCGGGGCGATCGTCTGTGCCCAGTCGGGCAGCACCGACAAGGGAGCGAGCGCCCCTCCCAGCCCGCCGAGGATCATCGCTAGGACGTTCGTTGCGGCGGACAGTTGGCTGATCGTTGTGAACAGCGCCACGGCGAGCATAGAGAGCGCAATGAGGAAGACCGTTGTGGTGAGGACCATTGCGGCGAGAGCGACGACCGAGCCCCGGATGTCGAGGTCGAAGAGGAGGGCGCCGGCTGCGAACAGGACCACGGTTTGAATCAGAATGATCGACGCCGGGGGGAGCATCTTTCCCAGCAGTATCTCGATCGGACTGGCCGGGCTTGCGCGGAGTCGGTCCCAGGTACCCCAGCCGTGCTCCTGGAAGAACGACATTCCGAGGTGGATCACGCCGAACAGGCTGAACAGCACGGCCATTCCGGGAACGACGTGCTCGGCTCCCGACGCACCTGTGAATCCTTCGCTCTCGAGGACGGTCCGCCCCATTCCCTGGAGGAACGTCATCAGGACCAGGGGCATGAGCGTGGTGACGATGATCGGTCCCGGGTCGGAGACGAGGACCCGGGTGTTGTGCCGGAAGATGGCGGAGATTCTCTTAAGCGACATGGGTTTGCTCCTCGGTTTCGGTTGTTGTCGGTACGGTCAACGCCAGGTAGGCGGTCTCGAGGCTCGGGCGGATGATCTCAACCGACTCGAGGCGAGATACCCACGCTGTGCCGTCGGCGAGTGTCCTGGCAATCTCGACGCCGGGCTGGTCGACGGTGCGGAAAGCGTGTGATCCGTCGGTTTCGAATCCTGCAAGATCCGGCGGGTCTCCGCGAAACGCGAGCCGCACACCGGATGTGCCGTGGGCTCGAGCGAGGCTGGACACCGAACCGCGGTATACGATCCGACCGCCGTTGAGAACCGCGACGGTCGCGTCCAAGTCGTCGACCTCGGGCAGATAGTGGGTTGCGTAACACACTGCGGTGCCGCGGGCCGCGAGGTCCCTGACGAATGCGAGGATCTGCCGGCGGCTCTCAACGTCGGCTCCGACCGTTGGCTCGTCGAGAAGCAGCAGGCGCGGCCGATGCAGCATGGCCATCGCAGTGTGGAGCCTTCGCTGCTGCCCTCCCGACAGGATGCCGGCTTTGCGGTCGAGGAGATCCGAAAGGGCGAGTCCGGTGCTGACCTCGTCGATGCGGTCGCGAAGGCCGCGGCCGGACACTCCCGCTATCCGACCGAACAGGAGAAGGTTCTGTCTGGCCGTCAATGTCGGATAGATGCCGAGGTGCTGAGGTGCAAGGCCGAGCAGGGTTCGTGCCCGACCGGCGTTGCGGACGACATCGATGTCGCCAACCCGGATCGATCCGGAGTCGGGCCGTCGCAGGCCGGCGACGATCGAAGCAAGGGTCGTCTTTCCCGCTCCGTTCGGCCCGAGGAGAGCCACGATCTCGCCGGGCGAAATGTCGAGGTCGACCCCTCGGAGGACGTCGTGTGACGCGTAGGACTTCTCGAGATTACGGATTCGAAGCACAGGGTTCTCCTTGGCGTGTTGGTTTCTACAGCGTAGAGGCTAATTCTACGCTGTAGAAAGTCAAGCGAATTCGGAAGATCCAGAGCGGCCGTGATCTTGATCGGCTCGCCGACCCTTCACGTGCGGTTCAGGATCCGCCGTGCGCCATGTCGACGTCAAGGTCGACGCCGGGAACGGCTCGGTCGTGCCCCAGGACCTCGACGATCGCGAGGACGAGGGGCGGATCCCCGGGGTAGGCCTCCCTACCCGCCACCACGCGGAAGGGCCGGGCGGCGGTGGCAACCGTCCCGCCTCACCACGCTCATGCCCTCAGGCCTCGGGCGATCGGAACCATTTCCGGTACCTTCTGGCCGCGTGTCGTATCGAGGCGTGGACGGCACAATGCCCCATCGCGCGTCCGTCGCGCGAGAGGATGGGATCAGGCGGAAAACAGTGAGCACTGTTGAGAGGTGAGAACTCCGTGGTCACCAGGTTTCTCGGACGTTGCCCCACGTCAGCTGCCGGGGTTCTCTCGGACTCATGACCCGTAGGTCGCAGGTTGGAATCTCGCCCCGCTTCGACGGAAGCCCTTGGGAATCCTACGTTTCTTGCGGGTTCCTTCGCGTCTCGTGCTTCTCGTCGAAGAGCAGACCCATGGGCCCGGCAAGTGCGACAGCACCGATGATCAGGATGTTGGGGATCGTGCCGGCTGCGGCATCGTCCCACCACATGATGATGGCCAACTGCGACACGATTGCACCGGTGATGGCCATGAGCCGCCACCACTTGCCGCGTGAAAGCAGGCCAAAGCCTGCAGCCACCAAGACCACCAGTGCCAGCGGCCACATCAAGCCGGCGATATCCGTCGCCACTCGTCCGATATCGAATGAGGGCACGCCGGTGAGATCCTCGACGTCGGCAATACCAAGGATCTCCACAGCACCGAGAGCGTGAATCAGACCATGTCCGATCAGCAGAATGCCCAGGGACCATCGTAGGAGGCGCTCGATCCGCGGTGTCATCGCATCAACCGCATCCTTCTGTCTGTCCTGGGTTCAACGAATTGCGCTGCTGATCCTGTGTTCGCCTCGGTCACGGTCTTGTGTCCTCTGGACCACGTTCTGACTCTCGTTGCGAAGTCTTGTTCCAGGATACTCGGGCGCACCGATCCGTCCGAAGCCGGGTTCCCGCTTCGTCCACAGCCGAGTCTTGCGGAGGTGACATCGGCGAGCGCACGACGACCAGCTGCCGGTCCAAGTCTGACGGGGCATGTCCTTCGATCAGCAACGTGCCGTGAGTGAGAAGGCTCAAGACGGTCGGCTCTGCCGAGACGAACAAGGCCTTCGTCGGAAAGCTCGCGTGTACGTTGTGCCGGCTGACCGACCGAAGGAGGGAAGCGCTTGTCTGCCACCGTGTTCGCTTGTCGGACATCCTCTACTCGCTGGACGAGCTCCGTGGCCTACAGATCGACGGCAGCCTCGCGTTCGTTGTCGTGGACCCTGCCCGTGTCGGTGTAGCCGAGCGAGCGATAGAACGGCTCTGGCCCACCGTCTCCTGGGACGTAACTGAGGAAGGCTCGCGTCCCGCCCGGCCGTGTACGGATGTAGTCATGGACGAGCTCCATGGCCCGACGACCGAAGCCTCGCCGCTGGTACTCCGCGTCGATCATGAAACGCCAGATGTAGTACCGCTGCTTGTCGGTGTCGTCGGACAACATGACGAATCCAACCGGTGTCTCGCCCGCGCAAATGGCGCGCACCCACACTTTGTCCGTTGCGAACGCCTCAGCGAGCGAGTGGACGTTTGGGGCAACGAACTGTTCTTGGTCCTCGGTGACCGACAGTGCAATGACCGCCCTGACATTGGAGTCGTCCACGGTTTGGAGGCGCACCGGGCGTACGTCGTCAGTCATGCCATCAGGATAGAAGTCCGGGGCATGCAGGGTCGATGCGCCGTGATGATCCGGTCCTGGATCAGTGGAGCTCGGCGCGGCGCACCAGGATGGTGACACTGACGATGAATACCCAAACGGGGAAGGCAACACCCACTCGGTTGCGCATGGTGGGGACGATGAACAGTCCGAGACCGACTGGGTATCCGAGGTACGCGAGCCACTTGGGCGCGACCTTCGTTCGAAGGAACCAAGGAAGGGCGTCGTAGAAGCTCGTTGACGTTCGGCGTAGCGAGCGATACGGCGATGGATGATGTTGAGCGCGTCCCGGTCGATGTTGCCGGGTCGACTGAGGGCGTGTCACTGGAATCGAAACCTCCCGCGGCGTGGATTGCCTCGATTGGTGAGCCGACGGTGAACGTTGAGTTGCGGTTCTGGCGCCAGTACGCGGACCGACATGTCGTACGGTCTGCCGTCTCCCACCGTGTTCTCGACGCGTTCAGCGATGCGGGGCTCGTGATGCCTTATCCGGCCAGTGACGTGATCGTGTCCAAGTCTGTGGACGAGGAGTGAGCGGATGGCCGTTGGAGGTGATTGACGTCGGGCGGTGAGGGTGACATCCGATACGGATTCGCGCATGGCCCGCGAGACCCTGAGAAATGGGCGCGATACGTTGTGGGACCCCACAACGGCAGAAACCGAGCCGCCTAGGACGTTCTGCCCCAGCGGGATGCGTAGCCGGATGGCCCGAACGAGACACAATCCGAAGGTCCTGGGTTCGAATCCCACCCCCGGCACGAAGAGAACTCTTGTGACACCCGTACGTCCCGAGCGTGTTCCCGCTTCTGGATGCGGAGCGCATCACCATCTGCAATGCGTGTCAAGCCGTCGCACAGGTACCGACACTTGGCGGACTCGTACCGAACACTTCGCCCTCCTGTTCGTCGCGATTGGACGCTTCGGCAGCAACGCGTGCCAATACTGTTCGCGCAGTCGTGTCCTCTACCTTCATCGATGGAACCGGTGAGCGAAAGGAGCAAGCATGAAACAAGGTGACCGGGCGCCAGACTTCACCGCCCCGGACCAGACGGGCGCCCCCGTTCGGCTCACCGAGATGCTCGCCGATGGTCCGGTTGTGCTGTTCTTCTACCCGAAGGCGTTCACCCCGGGATGCACCAAGGAGTCGTGTCATTTTCGCGACCTCGCCACCGAGTTCGCCGAGGTCGGTGCTCAACGTCTCGGGATCAGCGTCGACGACGTCGCACGGCAGGCCGAGTTCGCATCCCAGTACGGACTCGACTATCCGGTCCTGTCCGATCCGGACCGTTCGATCGCGAAGCTCTACGGTGTGAAACGACCCGGTCCGCTGTCGAACAAGCGCAAGACGTTCGTCATCGGCACCGACCGTAGGATCATCGAAGTGATCGACAGCGAATTCAACATGGACACCCACGCAGACACCGCACTGGCAGCCCTCAGGGCAATGCCGACCAGCGGCTGACCATCACGGGATCTGCGCCTCGGGTCTCCGGCTGCATCACCGCCCCAACCGTCACCGCGATCGAGGACGACGTGAGCCGTCTTGGGATTCCTGATGACCGCATTGTTCCGCCGTAGCGATCGATGGTGTCGGGTGAGGCAGCCCCGAAACGGCCCTACTGGGGAACGGATGGTTGAACGTTGTAGGGTCGTTCCCGTGGGAGGAGAACGATATGGGATCTGAGCGGGAGGTTGGCCGCTACTACGAGCCCTGGCGGATCTACAACTCTCGGATCGTCGAAGTGGTTTCGGCCATGACCGACGAGGAGCTGGCGATCCGGCCTGCGCCCGACGGTTGGCCGATTTGGGCGATCGTGGCGCACACGGCCGGTGCACGGGTGTGGTGGTTGTGCCATGTGTTCGGTGAGCCGGGCGCCGATACCGCGCCGTTCGTCGGCTCGGACGGCACGGGGTGGGAAGACGATCTCGACCACCCCCGCACTGCCACCGAGCTGGTTTCGGCACTCGAGACGTCGTGGGCGATCGTTGAGGATTGCATGGGGCGGTGGACGCATGAGCTCTTGTTTGAGGAGTTCGAAGGACAAGCAGGGAAGGACACGCAGGTTCACACGCGCCAGGGGGTCCTGGTTCGCCTCCTCAGCCACGACTCGTACCACTGTGGCGAACTCTCTCAGACACTCGGCATCCACGGGTTGGAGCAGATCGACCTGTGGCGCCCCTAGGCGAGCGGCTCGGGGACAGGCTCCCGGTTCGTGCATCGGGATTGGACGCTTGGCTACGGCGATGCGAACTGGGAGTCCGTCTCCCGTCGGACAGATCCCCTGGTTCGCGCTATAACAGAGGCCGATCGGCGAGATCGGTCTCGCATGCGACTCCGACGAGTCGGGCGCGATTGTCGAGAACGGGGACGGGGTTCCCGCGGTAGTGGGCAAGCAGCGGCGCGGCGTCGTCGATTGCCTCGTCTGCGGAGAGGAAGACGGCGCTCTCCATGACGTCGACGAGTTCGACATCCGGTCGGGTCCCGGTGAGCGCCGAGCGGGGAACGATCCCGAGGAGTTCACCGTCCTGAGCAACGATCGCGTGGCGATCGCCGGCGATGCGGGCCGCGTCGGCGATCCGCATGTGGGGCCCGAAGGCGGTCGGGGGTTGCATGATCTGGTAGACGCGGGGAGGGGCACTGCGGACCACGATCGTCCCGTTCGGCGCTTTGGACTGGATGCGGGCTCCGGGTCCGAAGAACTGGCGCTGGAACCAAGAACCGCCCGGGGCACCGACCACGAGGAGCGTTCCGGTCGGCAGAGTACTCACCAAGGCCGCCGGGTTGGGTGCCTGGAGGGTGTCGATGCGGAGGTCCGGTACGGCGGCGGCAATGTCGGCGAGGACGTCCCGCGCCTGGGAATCTTCGCCATCGTGGCGATAGCCGAAGACCGCTCGTGCCGGAACCCCCAGTTGCCGAGCCAGCCGTTCCGCCAGGGTGGCGGCGTATCGCGAGTGGGGCCCGCCGCCAACCGCGGCTACTACGGAGAGCGTCGTTTCGGGAGAGAAGCCGTGTGGGACCGCGACGCTGCACAACTCGAACGAGGTGAGATGCCGGGCAACCAGAAGGGTTGCTCTCGTTCGGATGCACGCGGTGGCGACGTCGGTGTCCGCTCGCGATGCCGTGTCGCGCCCGAGCACATGGGCGAGAGTCCTGCACTGGTCACCGCGAGTCCACAGTACGCGCAGGGGCGGGGCAGGAGGAATCGGAACGGGGTCGGTCTGGTCGCGCCCAGTCGGCTGGGGGAGAGGGGGTCTCGATGGCACGGAAGTCGGGTCCATCAGGTTGACGGGCACGGTGGCGAAGGTCGCGTTCTCGTATCGGGCGCTCGAGGACAGCAGTACGCGTTCGTTCTCACACCGCGAGGGGACGTTCCAGGGCGATGATGAACTGCCACAGAGTCCATAACATGATAGTAATATCACGTTATGGATGTCGTCAATAGCCTTTCGGGTGTCGGTTCTATGACGAGACGACGCGTGCCTGGATCCCCACTGCTGCGTGAGAGCGCTCTCAGGCGCGTCGATGGGCCTGCATCGCGCCGAGGGGCCGGGGCATGACCTCGATCATCATCGGCGCGACTGCCGGGGGAGCGGCTGCACCGCCGCTGACCGAACATGAGATTCTGGTGCTGTTGGTGCAGCTTGTGATCCTGGTCGGCGTGGCCCGCATCCTCGGGGGATTGTTCAAGCGCATCGGCCAGCCTCCGGTGGTGGGCGAGTTGCTGGCCGGCGTGATCTTGGGCCCGACCTTCTTCGGACGGATCGCACCCGCCGCCCATAACTGGGTGTTCGGCGATGACGTGGTCCAGTCGGTGGTCTTCGCCCTCGCATGGATCGGGGTCATTCTGCTGCTGGTCGTCATCGGCTACGAGACGGATCTGGCCATCATCGCTCGTTTCCGCAAAGCCGCCGGCTGGGTATCGGCCGGCGGATTCCTGATTCCCATGCTGGTGATGGGGGGCCTCGCGATGGTGGCCCCGGAGACGTTCATGGGCGAGGGAGTCGAGCGGACGGTGTTCGCCGGGTTCTTCGCCCTGGCCCTCTCCGTCTCGGCCCTGCCCGTCGTAGCGAAGATCCTCCACGACCTGGGCCTGCTGCGTCGGAACTTCGGGCAGATCACCCTGGCCGCAGGGATGGCGATGGACGCCGTCGGTTGGCTCGTCCTCGCCGCCCTGACGGGGATCGCACTCGACGGATTCCGTCTCGATCTCCTGGGCCGGTCATTTGGCGGCCTGTTGGTCTTCCTGGCCTTGGCGGCCACGGTCGGCCGGTGGATGCTCGACCGAACCATGCGTTTCGTCCTCGACCGAGGATCGAGTGTTGCCGCGGCGTTGACGGTGAGTGTGTTGGCCGCGTTCATCGGCGGCATTGTCACCCAGGCGTTGCAACTCGAGGCCATCCTCGGGGCGTTCCTGGTCGGAATCTTGCTGGCATCCACGCGCCATCAGATCCCGGAGGTCCGCCGGACACTCGAGAACGTGACCGCGGCGCTGTTCGCCCCGATCTTCTTCGCATTCAGCGGTCTGCGCGTCGATGTTGGACTGCTTCGATCAGGCTCGGCGATCATGTGGACCGTCGGCCTGGTGCTGGTCGCGATCATGGCCAAGGTGGCGGGGACCGTCATCGGAGCGCGCCGTGGCGGGATTCGGGGCCGCGAGGCACTGGCGCTTGGTGCCGGCCTCTCTGCACTCGGAGCGATGGGGGTCGTGGTGGCCATCGTGGCGGTCAACGTGGGGGTCGTCAGCGAGACCGGCTACACGGTGCTGGTGCTGGCCGCAATCGCCACGTCCGTGACGGCTCCACAGCTGCTGCGGTGGGTGGTTCGCGGATGGGAGATTCCTGCAGAGGAGGCCGAGCGACTCGAGCGGGAGGCCATGAGGGAAACGGCGGAGATTCTCGGCAGCCGGCGCATCCTGCTGCCGACCCGTGGGGGAGCCAACACGCGGTACGCGGCGAAGGTCATCGCCGGCGTCTTCGAGGAGCCGGACGTGACTGCCCTCGCCGTCGACATGCCCGCCGGCCGGTCCGCCTTCGGGCGGCGTCGAGCGGCGTTGCGTCCCGACATAGACGCTGTGGATCTCGATCTCGGTTCACTCCGCCACCGGGTGATTCGCACAGAGTCTCGTGATCCCGCCGAGGCGATCGCTCGCGAGTCTCGCCTTGGATACGATCTGATGCTCATCGGTGCCACTGCGGAAGAACGGGGAGCAGCCGAAGTCTTCTCGACGATGGTCGACCGGATTCTCGCCAGGGTCGACATCCCCACGGTGGTGACGCGTCTCCCGGACGGCTTTTCCGGCGCCGAACGACCTATGCGGGTGCTCGTGCCCGTCGTGGCCAGTCCGTCGTCGCGCGCGGCAGAAGAACTCGCCTATGCGCTCGCGCGCGAGAACAACGGGCACGCCCACGCCGTCCACATCGTGAACCGTCCAAGCGACCAGGGAGTCATGTTCGAGAGCGCAACCCAGGCGGAAGCACTGGCCGCAGGGAACGAGGTTCTCGCGGCCGCCACGGCGTTCGGAGAGCGGCTCGGAGTCGCCGTCGACAGCAGCGTTCACATCGCAACCAACGCCGAAGCCGAGATCGTGGCCCTCGCCAACGGTGGGGATTTCGACCTCCTGGTGATCGGAGCCTCGAATCGTCCGCTGACCGACCGGTCCTTCTTCGGACACCGGGTCCACTACATCCTCGAACACGCCGAGATACCCGTTGCCGTCGTAGCGCTGCCCAGCCGCTCTCGTGCTGCGACGTAACGGCCGATCGGCGCTCCCGCGACGGTTTGTGGTCGAGTGCCCCACGGCCGGCGCGAACACCCGAAGTTGGTATCATGCAATCCCGGTCAGGTATCGTCCGGATGGAGTGCAGCAGTGACAGGCGATCCGAATCGAACATGGACCTTCCTCACCAACCACGCGCGGGTGCTGATCTCGATCGCAGAGACTCCGGGGATTCGGCTGCGCGACATCGCCGCACGCATTGGGATCACCGAACGAGCAACCCAGCGGATCGTTGCCGAACTCGAGTCGGCCGGGTACCTGTCTCACGAGAAGGAAGGGCGTCGCAACCACTATCACCTGCAGCCGGACACGCGCTTGCGTCATCCGCTCGATCACGACATTGAGATCAGCGAACTCATCGAACTCTTCGTGAGTCGCCCGTCGCGCGGCGATGCGGCCGAGCCCGGGTAGACCTCGGGGCGATACGACCCCACAGAACCGTTCATAATGCCGTCATCCGGGTGTCGCTGTGCGGTCGCGTTGGTCCGCTATACATGGGGGCCACGCAGCCAGGGAGGGCCGTAGATGACCGGGCCGAGCGGGTCGATGGGGACCGTGCGAACGATGAGCCAGCGCAAGGGCATCGCTCTGATCGCCCACGACAACCGGAAGGCGGACCTCCTCGACTGGGCCCGGTTCAACAGGGAGATCCTCGGCCAACACGACCTATTCGCGACCGGCACCACCGGTGCGTTGCTCGCCGATGAGTTGGGTCTCAGCATTACCCGGTTCAAGAGCGGCCCGCTCGGCGGTGATCAGCAGGTGGGGGCGAAGATCACCGAGGGGGCGTTGGACTTCGTGATCTTCTTCTGGGATCCGCTGCAGTCCCAGCCGCACGACGTCGACGTGAAGGCGCTGTTGCGGATCGCCGTTGTGTACAACATCCCGATTGCCTGCAATCGGGCGTCGGCGGACTTCATGGTGTCGTCGTCGCTGATGGCCGAGACCTATGAGCGGAGGCTCGTCGACTACGGACACCGAATCCACCCCGACGAATGGCAAAAACCGCCGGCTACGGGCTGAGGCGGTAGCCGACGCCGCGCACCGTCTCGATCGTGGGGGCGTCGTCGGCCTGTTCGAGCTTGCGGCGGAGACGCCGGACGTGCTGGTCCAGGGTCTTGGAGTCGGTCCACGTGATGCCCCAGATCTCATCCAGGAGCCGTTCGCGTGAGACGATGCGTCCCTGTTCGGTGGCGAGTGCCTCGAGGACTTCGAACTCCTTGCGGGGCAGGTCGAACGCCAGAGCCCCGATGCGCAGTTGATAGCGGGAGGGGTCGATGACCGCTGCACCCACCGTGTACTCCTCGTGTGTGTCGCCCGTCACCGCGGTGCTCCCGGACGCGCGTCGAAGCGCTGCATGAATCCGGGCCACCAACTCACGGATCGAATACGGCTTGGTGAGGTAGTCGTCTGCGCCGAGTTCGAGCGCCGTCACCACATCGGACTCGGCGTCCTTTGCCGACAACACGATGACCGGGGTCGTCGATTCCGATCTGATTCTTCTCAGCACGTCGAGACCGGACAACCCGGGCAGCATGAGGTCGAGGAGGACGATGTCCGGGCCCTTTTCGAAGAATTCGGCGACGGCCGTCCGCCCATCGTATGCGGCACACGTCTCGAACCCCTCGCGGTCGAGAGCGACGGTCAGCGCTTCGACGTATCCGGGCTCGTCTTCGACGATGAGGACCTGCATCGACTACGTCCTCACGATCGGGAGACGGAGCGTGAATGTGCTGCCCTCCGCGGGCACCGACTCCGCCCAAACGCTGCCGCCGTGGGATTCGGCGACGTTGCGGACGATGGACAGCCCGAGACCGGTTCCCCCCGACTCACGGTCACGGCCGGGTTGGATCCGGTAGAAGCGCTCGAAGACCCGGTCGAGATGCTCGGAGGCGATTCCGATACCGTGATCTGTGACGGCGATCGTCGCGGAGTCCCCGTCGATCACTATCCCGACATCGATGACGGGATCCCGGTCCGGGAGCGAGTACTTCACGGCGTTCTCCACCAGGTTCGTGATCGCCGAGGTGAGTTGGGTCCGGTCGCCTTCCACAACGGCATCCGTGTCCGTCCCGGACGTCTCGATCCGGACGTTGCGTTCGCTTGCCGGCAACGCTACTCGCCGGACCGCTTCTTCAACCACAGGTCCGATCGCAACGGCTTCGAACGGGGTGTCGAGCGACTCGACGTTGGCGAGCGCCAGGATGTCGTCGACCAATCGCGCCATGCGGTTCGCTTCCGATTGCAGCCTCTCGGCGAGCCGTTGCCGGATCTCCGGGTCGTCGGCGTCGGCGATCGTCTCAGCGAGAACGGCCATCGCTCCGATCGGCGTCTTCAACTCGTGACCGGCATTGATCACGAAATCTCTTCTCATCGCTTCAACCCGCCGCTGTCCCGACAGGTCCCTGATATAGACGACGGCCGCTCTTCCCCACCCGGCACTCTCAGGCAGCGGTACGGCGCGCAGCCGCATGTAGCGTCGGGTCGGCTCGTACACGTCGAACTCGAGTTCGTCCGGTTCGCCTCGTTCGGTCACCCGGGAGATGAATCCGGTGAGCCGGCGACGTGCGGCGGACTCTCCGGCTTCGCCTTCGAAGATGCCCCGGGCCGCCGGGTTCGCGAACACGATGCGGCCGTCCGTGTCGACGACGAGAACCCCGAGAGCCGTCGAAGCAAGGGCCGTTTCGAGCCCCCTCGATTCGCCTTCGGCTGTTTCGACTCGCGCGATGAGGTCCCGCACGCCCCGATGAAGCGCATAGTCGGTGTCATCGACTTGAACGACGCCCATCGTCTCGAGCGAGGATGCGACTTCCCGGCGGAGACCACGCAGACGCGCTCCAGTCCACACTGCTGCCGCGACGGCGAGGACGGCAACGACGATCGCGATGACGGTGAACGGTTCCATCGTCGGCGACTATACGGGTGTCGTGTTGCGCTCCGGTGCCTGAAACACCGGGAATCGTTCCCGGACGCGGAGAATTCACCTTCCGTTCACCCACCGGCTGTCGGCGATTCAACCTTCATCCGTACCGTTCCCTCCGACCGGTGAGAGATGCGCTGCCATCAGCGCCTCCTGCCGGAGCCAAGAACGGAAACGACAAGGAGACTCGAGTTCATGAGACGCAAGCTCTTGATGATCGCGGTGCTCGCCGCATTCGCCCTCGTTGCAGCGGCGTGCAGCAGCAGCGGCGATACGACCACGACCGTCGCAGACACCGGAAACACGACGACCATCGCCGGTGACACGACGACGACCGCAGCCCCCGACGGTGACACCTCTCAATGGGGCTTGCCGATCATCGACCCGCTCGACGTTCCCTCAGGCGACATCGCGATCGCCGGCTCGTCGACGGTCTTCCCACTGTCGACCGCAATGATGTCCAAGTGGATCGACGAGGGCGGCCCTGAGTACTCGATCGACTCGATCGGATCCGGCGGTGGCTTCGAACGCTTCTGCAAGGAAGGCGCTTCCGACATTTCGAACGCGAGCCGTCCGA
>JANTHO010000036.1 GCA_024762335.1 Acidimicrobiia bacterium
GTTCGCGCACGTGCGACGTGTCCATCGGGCCGCCTGCGAGCGTGCAGAACAGCGGTGCGCCGGCGGGCGGGTTGAGCGTCTCGCGTCGTTCGAGCCAGGCTTCGATGTGGGGGTAGGCGCCGGGGTCGATGCCGACGGTGCGGAGATGGTCACCCTTGCCGTGCAGGACGGTGACGGACCCGATCTCCAGGTTGATGTCCTTGGGTCGCAGGGCGAGCGCTTCGCTCACCCGCAGTCCGGTCCGATACAGGAGCACGATCAGCGCCCGGTGCCGGATGCCGCTGCTCGACGTTGTGGAGCATTGTGCGGCGAGGGCGCGTATCTCATCGGGGATGAGGATCTCGGCCGGATAGGTCTTCCCTTTGTTGGCCGGGGCTCGGCCGCGGTGGTATCCGGGATCGGTGACGCGTGCCATCGCGACACCGTATGGCACAACCGGTGCAGATTCCAGACCCGCGATCGATCGCGGCGCCCGTCATGGAAGGATGCTCCCACCGGCCCCGATTCCGCGTATCTGCCGACTACGCGAAGATCTCGTCGATGGCGCTCTTCTGCTCGTCGGTCAAGGCGTCCATGACCTCGAGTGCGCCGAGGTTCTCCTCGAGCTGATCGACGCGACGGGCACCCACGATGACCGACGAGACATTCGGGTTCGAGGCGGTCCACGCCAGCGCCAGCTGGCCGGGCGTGCATCCAACGTCGCGGGCGACGGCGATGAACGCATCGACCTTCGCAAGATGGTCCGGGTCGGTGAGGAAGTCCCGGAGGAATCCGACGCTTTCGCCGCGACTGCCTTCGGGGATACCGTCCTGGTACTTGCCGGTCAGTAGGCCCGAAGCGAGCGGACTCCAGGTGGTGAGCCCGAGCCCGATGTCCTCGTAGAGGCGGGCGTACTCGACCTCGACCTTCGTGCGATTGAACAGGTTGTACTCGGGTTGCTCGACCACGGGCTTGTGGAGATGATGCCGCTCCGCGATCTCCCACGCCGCCCGGATCTCCTGGGCCGACCACTCCGACGTACCCCAGTAGAGCGCCTTGCCCGATGTCACGATGTCGGACATCGCCCACACCGTCTCCTCGATCGGGGTCTCCGGATCGGGACGGTGGCAGTAGACGAGATCGACGTGGTCGAGTTGCAGGCGTTCGAGTGACGGGTCGATCGCTTCGAGCAAGTACTTGCGGTTGAGCGTGTAATAGGCGTTCGGGACGTCCTTGTGAATGCCCCAGAAGAACTTCGTCGATACGAGGTACGTGTGGCGTGGCCACCCGAGCTCCTGAAGCGCCTCGCCCATCACCGTCTCGGACTTGCCCCCGGCGTAGACCTGGGCGTTGTCGAAGAAGTTGACCCCCGCCTCGTAGGCGGCGTTCATGCATGCGAGGCTGTCGTCCCGCTCCTGTTGGCTCCCGAACGTCAGCCACGACCCGTACGAGAACACACTCGTCTTGATGCCGGCACGTCCCAGGCGGCGGTACTTCATCTCCATCCGAGCCCCTTTCGTATCGTCAACGCTGCCACCCTAGGTGTCCCGACGCTGCTCCCACGAGCAAAGCGACAAAAGCCTCATCGGCGGGGTATCGAGGGTTTCCGGCCCCGTTCCGACCGCGCCGACGCCGACCGAATGTCCCGACGCGATCATTCGCCGTGCGGTTGACCGCGTAGTGGTGGAGGCGGTCGTTGATCAATGCCACACCCTTCGTGCGACAGGTACCCGGCGGCTTCGACCCCGGCGACGAAGCGTTGAGCCATCCGAATCGTGATCCCGGTGCCGTTGGCGGCGTGGCTCCTGGTCGTGAACCCGACCAACCCGATGGGACTCGTACTACGGTCTGCGGCATCCTGAACAGGAGGAAGCAATGACCGAGGAGAACTACGACCGGGAACTCGCACGGGTCATCGACCACACGCTGCTCAGGACGGACGCGAAGAAGGAAGACTTCGACCGCGTCTGCGAAGAGGCGATGCGATACCACTTCAGGTCGGTGTGCGTCTTTTCCGGCGACGTCGAGTACGTGGCAAAGAAGCTCGAGGGGTCGGACGTGATTCCCATCGCCGTCGTGGGCTTTCCCCACGGCCAGATGACTCCCGTTGCCAAGGCGTTCGAAGCTCATGACGCGATCGCGAACCGCGGCGCACAGGAGATCGACATGGTGATCCACGTCAGCGCCATCAAGAGCAAGCACTACATCCTCGCATTCGAGGACATCCAGCAGGTGGTCAAGGCCTGCGGAGACAAACCCGTCAAGGTCATCATCGAAACGGGGCTCCTCACCGACACGGAGAAGATCGCAGCCTGCACCCTTGCCAAGACGGCAGGAGCACGCTTCATCAAGACATCGACCGGCAAGGCTGAGGGCGGAGCGACCGTCGACGACGTGCGACTCATGCGCGAGGTCGTCGGCGACGAGGTCCTCATCAAGGCCAGCGGCGGAGTGAACTCGAGGGAGTTCGCCTACGAACTCATCGAGGCCGGCGCCGACCGCATCGGAACGAGCACCTCGGTCGCACTCGTCACGGGCGGCACCGCTGAAGGCGGATACTGAGTCTGAGCTACCGACGGCGCTGAAGGCCCCCTACGGGACGACGCTCACGGCAGCGCGATTCGTGAGCGCTTGCCCGGCGGGCCGATCCCCATCTGGAGCGGAGCAGCGGATGAACGCACGTTGAGGCGTGCTCCGTCGTGCGAACAAGATCGGGGAACGCCTCGAGGCGGCGGCCCAGAGAAAGGTCCTCGAGTTGGGAGGTATCGCATCTCGGCTCGCCTCGATTGACGACGGGCGTTAGCGCTCTGGCCCGCATGCGAACGCTCGGCAACATTCTCTGGTTGATCTTCGGCGGCGTGCCGGGTCATCGGCAAGTGCAAAAGAGGTACGACCGTGCCCTGGGAAATGTCGTATCGGGGGAAGGCTGTAGACGCTGACGTAATACGCTCTAGAATGTGTGTATGACGATGATGAGTTTTCGAGTTGACGACACAGAGGCCACCGACGCGACGCTGTGGGCGGAGCGCCTGGGAATCGATCGATCCGAACTTCTGCGCGAGGCGTTGCACCGACACCTCGTGCGCCTCCGCGCCGAGCACGACATCGATGTCTGGCTGACCGAACCGCTCACTGCTGATGAGCGGGCGTTGGGCGGCATCGCCGACTGGGGCCCTGCGGAAGACTGGACGGATTGGGCCGATGCAGCACGGTGAAATCTGGTTCGCCGCGACGCCGGGAGGTGACCGTCCGGTCCTGATCCTGACCAGAAATCCGGTCGCCGACCGGATCGGATCGGTCGTCGTGGCCGCGCTGACCCGGACGAGGCGCGATGTCGTTTCCGAGATCGCGCTCACGCCGGAGGACGACGGTGTGCCGGCGACGAGCTATGTGAACTTCGACAACATCCACACGATCCCCCGTACATCGTTCCGACGGATGGTGACCAAGCTGGGACCCGCCCGTCTCTCGCAGGCCTGCCGGGCCCTGCGCGACGCCACCGACTGCTAGCGCGGCATCTCCGATCGAGTGGGATCGGAGCACCCGAGCGCTATTGGGGGCCGAGATCCCACGTCGATAAAGTGGCGATCATGATCATGGCCATCACCCGACCGACCGGCCCGGAGCTCGCCTCCTGCGAACTCACGCACATCGACCGCGAGCCGATCGACATCGAACGGGCGTATGCACAGCACGATGCGTACTTGCATGTATTGCGCTCGGCTGGCGCACACGTCGTTGAGCTTCCCCGACTCAGCGAGCATCCGGATGCGGTCTTCGTCGAAGACGTCGTGCTCGTCCTCCCCGAGGTCGCCGTCCTGCTGCGTCCGGGAGCGGAGAGTCGGCGCGGCGAAGTGCCGTCCATGGCGGCCGCGCTCGCCGACTACCGGGAACTCCTCACCATGAAGGCACCCGCGACGCTCGACGGAGGCGACATCATCGTTGCAGGCAAACGCGTCCTCGTGGGCCGAACCACACGATCGAACCCGGCCGGGATCGCAGCGCTCACCGGGCTGCTGGCACCGTTCGGATACACCGTCCAGCCGATCGATGTGCGCGGTGTCCTACATCTCAAGTCCGCTGCGACCGCCGTCGACAGCGAGACCCTCATCGTCTACCCGGGGCACGTCGACCTGGCGAGTTCGGGGTTCCGGTTGCTCGAGGTCCATCCCGACGAGCCGCAGGGAGCGAACGTCGTGCGCGTGGGCGAAATGCTGCTGATGGACGCGTCGGCGCCGCGAACGATCGCCGCCGTGGCAGAGCACGTCGACTCGATCATCCCCGTCGACGTCGGAGAATTCGCGAAGGCCGAAGGTGCCGTCAGTTGCAAGAGCGTGATCTTCGAAACCTCAGGGCGATAGACCGTCGATCGGCGGATCCGGCGCCTGACCGGTACCACCATCCGGACTGTTCGATACCGACTACGGGATCAGCCGGCCTTCCATGCCTCCGGCCACGGTGACCACCTGGCCGGTGAGGTGCGCAGACACGGCGTCAGAAGAGAGGAAGACGACCTGGGCGGCGACGTCTTCGGGTGTGGCCAGTTGCTTGCGGGCCATCGTCGAGGTGGCCCGGTCGACGTGGGACGGGTCGATCCCTGCAGCCGCACGCTTCGGCGTGACCGTCCAGCCGGGGGCCACGGCGTTGACGCGCACGCCGTCGCCGATACGGGCGGCCTCATTTTTCGCCGACAACAGCAGGCCGGTCATGATCGCTCCCTTCGCCGCGGCGTAGTCGGCGTGGCCCGCCTCCCCGAACTCGCCCGCCGTCGAACCGACGAGGACGAGCGATCCCTTGCCCGTCGTCGCGGCATGAGTGAGGAAGCCGCGGGCGGTGAGGAACGCCGCGGTGAGGTTGCGGTCGACGACCTCCCGCCACCGGTCGAGCGCGAGCTCCCAGACGGGCCGGTCCTCAGCCGGGTACCAGCCGGCGTTGGCGACGCAGACGTCGAGACCGCCGAGTCGGTTGACGACGCGGGGGATGAGACCGTCGGCTTCGCCCTCGTTCGTGAGGTCCGCACCGACGGCGATGCCGCCCACCTCGGCGGCGAGTGCCTCGGCGGCCTCCCCGCTCGAGTGGTAGTGGACGGCGACGGCTGGGCCTTCGGCGGCGAATGCCCGGACGATGGCGGTGCCGATGCCGCCGGCCCCTCCCGTGACGAGGACACGGGCTCCGGTGAGTGAGAGATCCATGATCGGAGGCTACTCGTCCTACGGTGCCGGCTCCTCTGGCAGGGCGCGCTGCGGCGGTACGCTGACCGACGGAGAACGAATCGCGAGCAAGGAACCGGCATGCAACTCCCCGACGAACTGAAACGGGCACTCGACGACAAGGTGATCGTGCACCTGGCAACGATCATGCCGGACGGGTCGCCCCACGTGTCTGCAATCTGGGTCGGACGCGACGGCGACAAGATCACCTTCTCGACCGCCGACGGGCGGGTCAAGACGGCAAACATCCGCCGCGACCCGAGGGTCGGGTTGTCGTTCACGACCGTGGACGATGACTACAAGAACTGGGTGCTGCGCGGCACCGTCACGAAGTTCGTGACCGACGGGTTCTGGCTGATCGACGAGCTGGCCCGCAAGTACACGGACGCGGAACGCTACGAGTGGGCGACCCCCGGCCAGGTCCGGGTCAACGGCGAGATCGAGGTCACGGCGATCGCCTCGAACTAGGGGAGCGACCGCTCTCCGAGAACTGCGGCCACGGACGGACGCGTCCGGGCGTAGCCTGTGAGCATCGTCGAGGAGGGTGAGCGGCTTGTCCCGCAAGAAGACGAACGCCTCGCGTCCGGAGGATGCGGCGAAGGGGAGTTCGAGAAGGGTGGCCGCCGGGTCCGTGCGGGTGCCCGGCGAATCTGACGCGCTCGATGTTGAGATCACGATCGATGACTTCGAGGTGGCGATGCACGCCGGCCGGGTGGAGATCGGCACCTGGCTCAGATCAATGGTGACGATCCGACGCATCGACGACATCTCGTTCGAGTTCATCGCCGAAGAGGATCGGCTCCTCTTCGTGCCGGAAGATCCCGAGACGCTCGCTCGTCACCCGGCCGTCCAGGCGCTCGAAACGGACAAGGAAGCCCGGCAACGGGAGAAGCGGGCTGCACGGGACGCCAAACGGGCAGCGAAGGAAGCGGAAAAGGCGGCGAAGGCAGCCCGGAAGGCGGCGGTCCGTGAGGAGAAACGTCGGGCGGCAGAGGTTTCGGCTGGAGAAGCCGACGTCGTTGCGGCAGACGCAGTTCCGGAGTTTGAACCCACGGCGGACTTCGAGCCGAGCGCTGAGAACGCGGACGTAGTCGAAGACGTCGAGGAAGAACCGGACAAGGGACCCAACCGGCTGTGGATCCGTGCGATCGACGTCGCCCGCCGATACGACCTCCTCGGCCTCGACCGGGTGCCGATCGACGAGTCACTACGCGGACAGGAGCATCAGCACACGTGGGAGCACCGCGTGGCGACGGCTTCGGGGGCGGGTGCTCACATCTGCACGATCTGCGGAAAGATCCGCCGGAGGACGGAGCCGTCGCATCCCGCCGCCGAAGTCGATGAAGGCGAGAAGTAGCCCGATCCGTGGATTCACAGATCTGATCGGCGGTCCCCTTGCGTGCTCTACGCCATGCAGAGTCGCGAAATCGATCGGAAGCGGCCCGACTCCGGGGAGTAAGATCGATTGCGGGAATGCTCAGCGAATGTCATCGCCGAAGGAGGGCTTCATGTCACGTCTGTTGAACCGGCGCCTCGCGCCGATCGCCGTGGTCGCACTGGCGCTGTTACTGGCCGTACCGGCCATTGCCGCCCCGAAGAAGAAGGGGGACGCTGCCAAGACGGTGACCTCCGTCGAACTGCTCGGAGAGGTCGATATCGCGTCCGGCACCCTGTTCGACGGAACCATCGTCGGCGGTCTGTCGAGCATCACGTACGACCGCGGACGCGGCGTCTACTACGCCGTATCCGACGACCAGGGCAACCACGACAGTGGGAACCCGGTGCGGTACTACACGATCGACATTGACGTCGGCGACGGAACCTTCGGCGAAGGCGACGTGACGATCGTCGGCGTCGACCCGCTCTACGAGAACAAGAAGAGCCTGTTCGACACTTTCGGTCTCGATCCGGAAGGGCTCGTGCTCGCTCGCGAGGGGCAGCTCTACCTGTCGTCGGAAGGTGTCCTCGGTGCCGATCCGATCATCGATCCGTTCATCCGTCGCTACAACACGCAGGGCCGTGTGACGGCCGAAATGCCGATCCCGGACAAGTACCTCCCGAACGGCGTCGACTGGGGCGTCCGCAGCAATCTCGGATTTGAGAGCCTCAACATGACACCCAACGGACGCATGCTCGTCACGGCCAACGAGGACGCGCTATTCCAGGATGGACCGAAAGCAGCGCCGACCAACGGCAGTCTCGCGCGGGTCCTGGCATTCGATGCACGCAAACGCTTGCCGGTATCCGAATTCGTGTATGAGGTCGAACCCGTATTCGAACCATCGCCCATCGGCGCGTTCACGGTCAACGGGATCGACGAACTCATGCCGATCGACAACGCCGGGACGATGCTCGTTATGGAGCGTTCCTTCTCGGTCGCTGGACCGGCCGGGGGCGGATCGGGGAACTACGTCGAACTCTTCGAAGCCTCAACTGTCGGAGCGAGCGATGTTCTCGGCCTCGATGCCCTCTACGAAGGTGGGTCGCCGGTCGCGTTCACACCGATGTCGAAACGGTCGGTGTTCGTCTTCAACGACGCGCTCGACTGGGTTGACAACATTGAGGGAATGACCTTCGGGCCGGACCTTCCCGACGGCCGCAAGACGCTCGTGTTCGTCAGCGACGACAACTTCAGCGACTTCGGTCCCCAGAAGACGCAGTTCATCGTTCTCGCGGTGGACATCGAAGACGCCGGCTAGAACGACCGAACTCAGGGTCCAACCGCCCCGGCTGCCGTCGAGCGACCGGGGCGGTTTGCTTCACTCAGTCAGATCGTTCCTCAACTCGCCCGGCCTCTGCCCGGCGGGCCGATTCGACGATTCGCAGGAGCTCGTCGTAGTGGGCGCCCCGCCAGTAGATCTTGCCGCACGACGAGCAGAGGGAGAACTCGTCGACATGGCGCCGGGTCCCGGGCGGCAGGCGGTGGACGATCTCTTCCTTGGCCACCGGTACGAGCATCCCGTTGCAGGAGACGCAGCGTATGAGCGGCTCGATCAGCTCGGCGAGGTGGAACCGTTGCACAACCTCCGTCATCTGCTCTCTTGCATCGGTCGCACGTATGAAGGATCCGTGGGTCACCGCTCCGTGCTTGAGGAGACCGACGTCGCGAGTGAGGAGGATGCGATTCTCCCCGGTTGAGATCCGGACGAGTTCCGGATCGTCCCAGGCGGGGTCGTAGCTGGTATCGAAGCCGAGGAGGCGGAGGTAGCGCGCCAGCCGGCCGAGATGACCATCGGCGACGAACCGTACCTCGCCCAACGGCTCCGGGCGCACCTTCACGATCGGTGTGACGTCGAACGACTCGAACACCGGGTAGACGCTGATCCGTTCGCCGTCGTCGACGAGATGGGAGAAGTCGACGGAGCGGCCCTCGACGATGATGAGTTCGACCTCAGTGTGAGGAACTCCGCAGGCCTCGATCATGTCCTTGACGCTGCCGGGCACATCGAAGCCCCGCGTCACCGTGCCCCCACGGAACTCACGCGGAAGGAAGTCTCTCAGTTCGGCGTAGAACCTCAGGCAGGCGTGACGGGTGATCGCTCCCCCTCCGGATGAAGTCCATCGATTGGCTTGCTATTCGTACCGACGATCTTGCATACGGATCCCATGGCACATCCACGCTCGGGTCCAACTCCGAGCATACGCTCCTGCCCAGACGGCATGAGGGTTCAGCGGCGATGCCAGCTCCACACCGCCAGAGCAACGCCGACGGTGATCGAACCCAACCCGATCACGACCCATGCACGGCTGCCGGTCATGAAACTCTGCGGAACGATCTGCGAGTTGACGCCCTGCAACGCCCAGACGGCGCCCAACAAGGCGAGAACGGTTCCGGCGACGATCCCGGCGATACGCATGTACGCAGCGTAGGGCGGGGTTCGGCCGTTCGGAACGATCCTCTACCTCCATCCTCTGACGACGCCGATCGCGCGTAGCTGGGTCTCGTGGCACGTCTCCGCCGTGGGCACGACGGGTGCGCGTACGATGTGGGAGAGAGGTCGGTGAGGCTGGCCATGACGTCGTCGCGAACCACCATGACGCGATCCCGGATCATTCTGCTCACGACGACGGGAGTAGCGGCCTCGTCGGCATCGGGGCTGATCTTCGAGATCGCACTCACCCGGGTGTTCGCCGTCACCCAGTTCTACCACTTCGCGTTCCTTGCCGTCTCGATGGCGCTGCTCGGGCTCGGCGCGGGCGGGTCGGCGCTGACGGCGTTTCCGCGCATCGGCATGGGCGGGCCACGGCGCTGGGCGTGGCTCGCCGCGTTGCAGGGCGTCGCGACGATCGGGGCGTACACGGTGACGAACCACCTTCCGTTCGACTCGTTCGCCATCGCCTGGGATCGCACCCAGCTCGTCTACCTCGCCGTCTACTACATCGTGCCGGCGGTCCCGTTCTTCTTCGGCGGGCTCGTCGTCGGAGCGCTCCTCACCGGCGTCGACCAGCCCGTGTCGATGCCGCCGGGTCTCATCTACGGAGCGGCCATGATCGGCTCCGGGCTCGGTTGCGTCACGGCTGTGGTCGGCCTCAATGTGGTCGGCGCTGAAGGCACGGTCGTCCTCGCAGAGATCGTGGCCGTGGCTGGAGCCGGCGGCTTCGCCGCCCTCGTCGAACGACGACGCCGGCTCGTCGATGGCCTGGTCGCGACGTTCGTCGTCATGGTCGGCGTCGTCGTGGTGGCTCCCGGGCTGTTCGTCATGAATCTCTCCCCGTACAAAGCCCTGTCGGCCGCGTTACGGTTCCCCGGTGCCGCCGTCGTCGACACCCGGTGGGATCACGGCACCCGCATCGACCTGGTCCGCAGCGACGGGATCCGATCGTTCCCCGGTCTCAGCCTCACCTTCACGGGGAGCCCTCCGCCCCAGGACGGCGTGACGTTCGACGGGGATGATCTGTCTCCCGTGCCGCGGATCGACCCCGGGCACGCGGCATTCGCCTCGCACATGCTGAACGCGCTCGCCTGGCGCCTACGACCCGATGCCGACACGCTCGTCCTCGAACCCGGCGGCGGTCTCGACGTGCTGATCGCTCTCGCCGAAGGCGCCGGTACGGTTACCGTCGCCGAACCGCACGGGGCCGTTTTCGGCATGGTGGGCAGGCTGGGGGAGAGCCCGTACAACGATCCGCGTGTGACGGTGGTGGTCGACGATCCACGGACGTTCGTGCAGCGAACGGAGGAGCGGTACGACATCGTCGACCTTGCGCTGACGGCGCAGTACCGGCCGGTCACGTCCGGTGCGTACAGCCTGGCCGAGAACTACACGATCACCGTCGAGGCGTTCAACGCCTACCTCCAACGGCTCGCACCGGGCGGGATCGTGACGGCGATGCGTTGGACCCAGACGCCGCCGAGCGAGGAGATGAAGATGCTCGCCGTCGCAGCGCGCTCGCTGCGCAACGCCGACATCGAACCGGCCGACGCGGTCGTGATGCTCCGCAGCTACTCCAACACCGTGCTGCTCGTTGCTCCCGGCGGATGGTCTGCCGCCGACCTGGCCGCTGTGCGGGCGTTCGCCGACGATGAACGCTTCGACCTCGTCGCGATGCCGGGCCTCGACCCGTCGGAAACGAACCGCTACAACGTGATCCCCGACGAATCGTGCGCGGCGTTCGCCGCCGAGTTGCTATCCACCGACGACCCATCTGCCCTCTTCACGGCATCCGAATTCGACATCACTCCGCCCACCGACGATCACCCGTTCTTCGGCCACTACTTCCGATGGGACCAAACGACGCGGATCATCGACTCGCTCGGCCGCACGTGGCAGCCGTTCGGGGGCGCCGGCTATCTCGTGCTCGTGGCGTTCCTCATCCTGGCCATCGTCGCCTCGGCCGTGTTGATCGTCGTACCGATCGCCGTGCGCCGCCCCGACGCGGCGACCCGGGTGCCGGTGGCGCTGGGATGGTGGACCTTCGGCTACTTCGCGGCGCTGGGTATGGCGTTCCTATTCGTCGAGATCCCGCTGATCCAGACGTTCATCCTTCTGGTGGGGCACCCTGCGACGGCGTTCGCGCTCGTCCTGTTCGCCGTTCTCGTCACGTCCGGCCTCGGCAGTGTCGCGTCGCCGCGCATGCCGTGGTTCGCCGTTGCTGTGGCGCTGACGATCGTCGCGGCTGCTTCTCCGCTGCTGGTTCGCACCGTGACGGCGGTGGCGCTCCCTGCGCCGCTGCCGATTAGGGCCGTGGCCGCCGTGGCGGTGATCGCGCCGCTGGGTTTCCTGATGGGGACGATGTTCCCCCGCGGCGTCGCGTATCTGCGGGACCGATCGCCTCGTCTCGTGCCGCGGGCGTGGGGAATCAACGGGACCGTCTCGGTTGTCGCGGCAATCGTCGCAGCGCTCCTGGCGCTCGCGTTCGGATTCACGACGGTGCTTCGGGCGGGCGCAGTCGCCTACGCCGTGGTGGCGGTGCTTGCATTCTCGGCCGATCGGTCAGTCATCGGTGCGGGTGAACGGCACGAACATCACTGAACCGAGGCTCTCGCCGTCGACTTCTCCGTCGTCGTCGACGGTGAAACGCCACATCGTCTGAATGGCACCGACCGGGCCGATCGGGATGACGAGCGCGGCTCCCGGCTTGAGCTGCTCGATGAGCGGCTGCGGAACGTGATCGGGTGCGGCGGTGACGACGATGCCGTCGTACGGAGCGTGCTCGGGCCAGCCGAAGTAGCCGTCCCCGATGGAAACCGTGACGTCGTAGCCGAGGTCGTGCAGCGTCGTCTCGGCGCGGACGGCGAGTTCCGGGACGATCTCCATCGTGTAGACCCGGCAGCCCATCTCGGCGAGCACCGCGGCCTGATAACCCGAGCCGGCCCCGATTTCGAGGACCGTATCGCCAGGACCGACGCCGAGGGCCTGAGTCATCATCGCCACGATGTACGGCTGGGAGATGGTCTGGCCGTACCCGATGGGCAGCGGGTGGTCCCCGTACGCCCGGGCCTGGAGGTCGTCCGGCACGAAACGGTGACGTGGCACGGTGCGCATCGCTTCGAGCACGATCGGATCGGTGATCCCCCGGAATTCGATCTGCGAGTGCACCATGGCTCTGCGCTCCTCGGCTCGTTCAGTCTGCAGTGTCGTCGTCGGTGCGGCGGCCGGGGCCGTGACGACGGTGATCGACGAATCGGCGCTCGAAGCTCCGACCTGCGTGATCGGCGGCAGGTACGGAGACGGCGAGCACCCGGTGACGAACACTATTGCCGCGAGCCAGATCGGCCGTCTCACCCTTCTCAATCTATCCGACACGCACCTCTCGACAAGGGTCGTTCGCCCCAGGACTGCGGTTTGCGGGGCGTCGAGTCGGAGTACACCTGGGTGATTCACCGGCGTCCGTCGATGATGATCGCGTCGTACTTGCCTGCTGCTGGCCGTTCGATCGAGGCGTACCTCGGAATCCGGTAGATCCCCACCCGGCGAGCGGAAGCGGATCCGGCGTGACGTTGGTCGCCGGGGCTAGGTCCGATGAGTCTCTTCGGCCGAGTTGGCCTCAGGAGGCAGCGGGGCCTTCTTCAGTATCGGTTTCGTCGATGTTCCCGTCGATCGTCGCTCCGGTATCGATGACCTCGGGTTCGAGGCCCGCTGCGCGGCGGTCCATCAGCTTCTTGGCCACGACGACACCGACCACGGCGACTCCGAGGACCAGGAGGATTCTGAGGGAGCGGCGAGCGCAACGCCCCGCTCTTGCCCCGGTGACGGCGATCTGTTCCGCAGACTCGAGGACGCTCTCGGCGATCTCTAGCGAGTCCTGGAGTCCGGCGACCCGCTCTTCGGCGTAGGCGATCTTCTCTAGGGCGTTCATGGTCCCTCAGCTTTCGAAGACACGTTGTTCACCGCCAACCGTAGTCCCGAACCGCGGTGTCCGGCTACGGGGAGAAGGGAGTTGGTCTCGATTCCCCGATGCCCTTCTTCTTCCTCCCCCGGATCCTGAATCCGCGGTTTCTCCGAGGCACCGGACCGGCTCCCATTCTCCCCCACCGCCGAGGTGGGGGAGATGCCCGGAGGGCAGAGGGGGCCGCTCGGAGGCGGAAAAGCATACGGAGACCGGATGCTCCTACGGGTCCCTCGGGAAACCCCCTCTGCGATCGAGCAACAGCTCGATCGCGTCTCCCCCACTGCGTGGTGGAGACGAAGAACGGGCCATACCCTCACCTTTTCTGTGTACTTCGGCGTCGGCAGAAACGTCGACAGGGAAAGGCATGCCGCTCATTGGTCGGTGAGATACCGTGGATACAGGCTGGCGTGGTGGAGACGAAGAACCGTCCGCCCCCTCACCGTTTCTGTGAACCTCGGCATCGGCTGAAACGTCGACAGGGAAAGGGATTCCGCTCATTGGTCGGCGAGACACCGCGGATTCAGGCTGATGGGGAGGAAGTGTGGCTCGTCAGATGACGGTGAGGTCTTTGCCGTAGACGAGACGGCCCTCGTAGACGGCGGTGATCTCGTCGATGAGGTCGCGTTCGGTTGCGTGCCACAGGAGCTGGTGGTTGAGGACGAGCACGCCGGGGTTCGCTTCGGTGGCGATACGACCCAGATGGGTTGCCGACGTGTGCGATCGTTCGTGATACGACTGCCACGGACCGGGCCGTGCTTCGAGGCCGGCCGACGAGTACACCTCGTGGACGAGCACGTCGCAGCCGGCGTAGACGGCCGCCATCTCGTCGAACGGACCCGTGTCGCCGGAGATCACGACCGTGCGGTCGGGGGTCGTGATCCGGTACCCCATTGCAGGGAACGGCCCGTGCACCGCCGGGTCCCATTCACCGTGGCTCACCGCGAACGCTTCCACGGTTACGAGATCATCCGTGTAGACGACGCCGGGAACGACGTCGCGCCCGATGATTTCGTGACCGTGTTCCGTGTGGGGCTCGTTGTACATGCGCTTCGCGACGTCGAGGGAGTAAGCGTCGGCCAACGATCGCGTCATCGCCGCCGTACCCCGCGGTCCGTGAACCACGAGCGGTTCCGTCCTCCCGAACATCCACGGTGTGAGCATCAGGGATGCCAGGCCAAGGGTGTGATCCGAATGCATGTGTGTGAGGAACGCCCTCGTCACCCCGGACATGGCGAGACCGGCGATCCCCATCTCATGCCCTTCGGAGAGGCGCAAGCCCACGCCGGGACCGAAGTCGAAGAGATAGGGGCGGTCGTCGACGATGACCGCGGTGGACGTTCCGGCCCGACCCGGTTCGGTGCGCGGCGTGCCGGTGCCGAGCAGGACGACCCGGGTGCGTGGCTCGCTCATGGGCCCGATCGTAGGCCCGCACGCTGCCGAATTCGGGGTGCGGTGGCGCTGATAGTGTCCCGGCGATGGGAACTCCGCTCACCAACATCGGATCGCGCCCGGCGGCGTACGGGGCAACCGAATGGGGGCTCGTCGTCGCCCTCGGTCTCATCTGGGGATCGGCGTTCCTATGGATCGCCCTCGGCGTCGAATCGATCAATCCCGGGGTCGTGGCGTTCGGGCGTGTCGCTCTCGGTGCCGCGGCGCTGGCCACGTTCTCGCGGGCACGCCGGAGGATCGAACGGCAGGACTGGCCACGGATCGCCGCGGTCGCCGTGCTCGGCAACGCAGGCCCGGCGTTGCTGTTCGCCCACGCCGAAACCGGACTCGACTCGGCCGTCGCAGGAATGATCACGAGCGGCACCCCGATCATCACCCTTGTCGTGGCCAGCGTGATGCTGCGCAAACTCCCAGGACGGGCACAGGCGATCGGCATCGGACTCGGATTCATCGGCATCGTGCTGATGATGTCCCCATCGCTCGTCGGCGCACATGCGAAGCCGCTCGGCGTTCTCCTCGTGTTCACCGGCACCATCGGCTACGCCCTCAACTCGAACCTCATCGTCCCGCTTCAGCAGAAGTACGGGGGGCCTGCGGTCATCCTGTGGGCGCTCATCGTCTCGAGCGTGCTGCTCTCCCCGCTGGCCCTCATCGGGGTCGGCGACTCCGAGTTCACGGTGAAAGCCGTCGTCGCCGTCCTGATCCTCGGCGTCGTCGGAACCGGTGTCGCCAGGGCACTGTCCGCCACACTCGCCGGGCGGGTCGGCGCCCCCCGCATGTCCACCACCACGTACCTGATCCCCATCGTTGCAGTCATACTCGGGGTCGTGTTCCACAATGAGGTCGTGGCTCCCGTCGCGATCGTCGGCATCGCCGTCGTCCTGGCCGGCGCCTACTCGGCCTCCCGCTCCGTATCAACGCCTGACGCCGTGGAGGAGGTAGCGTCTCGGGGGTGACGCTGAAGATCCATCGATCCGACCATCCCGACCTGCTGGTCGATGCGCTCTGCGATGTAATCCAGACACCGCTCGCCGACGCGTTCGCCCCGGAGATCGTCGCCGTTCCGACCCGCGGGATCGATCGCTGGCTCACCGAGCGGATCGGTACCACGTTCGCCCACCGAGGCGTCGGCGACGGGATCGCCGCCAACATCGACTTCCCATTCCCTTCCCGTGTCGTCGCCGGCATCCTCGACCAGATCCCCGAAACTGCTCGTTCGGCGGAAGCGTGGTCGACACGGACCGTCATCGCGCACCTCGAACGGATCATCGACGATCACCACGATGAGTCGTGGATGTGGCTCATCGCCCGGTTCGTCGACGGACCCGAAGGTGACGGCGCCGGTGCCCAGCGGCTCCGGGCGGCGCAGAAAATCGCCCGGCTCTTCTCCTCCTACGCCCGGTACCGCCCGCAGATGGTCCGATCCTGGGCCGATGGAGACGACGTCGGTCCCGACGGAACCCCCATCTCCGACATAGCGGCGTGGCAACCACGGCTCTGGCGGCTCCTGAGAGACCGAATCGGTGTCCCCCCGATGTTCACGACGCTACCGGACGCGCTCGCCACGATCCGGTCCGGAACCGGCATCGACCTGCCGGAACGCCTGTCCGTATACGGGGTCACGGCATTCGATCCGCTCGACCGCGCCGTGCTCGAAGCGCTCGGCCATGCCACCGCCGTGCACCTCTTCATCCTCCATCCGTCCCCAGCGACGTGGTCGGAGGCGGCGCCGATCGTCGCAGCGATCCCGCCGGGTCGATCGCCGATACGGCGTGCCGACGACCCGATTCGGGACACAGCGCACCACCCGTTGCTCGGTTCGTGGGGGCGGGAATCCCGGGAACTCCAGATCGTCCTCGGGCCCCGCGATCCGGGAGACGAAGACGTTCGCGAATCCGACGACACCGACCGGCGGACGCTGCTCGGCGCGTTGCAGACAGACATTCGGGCTGACCTGCAACCGAGCATCCGCCCGGACGGCGCCGATCGGTCGATCCAGATCCACGCCTGCTACGGGCCTCAACGGCAGGTCCAGGTGCTCCGCGACGCGGTACTCCACCTCCTCAAGGCCGATCCGACGCTCGAACCGCGAGACATCGTCATCATGACCCCCGACCTCGCAACGTATGCACCGCTCATCGAAGCGACCTTCCCGGCATGGAGCGACGAACGCGGATCACTCCCGGACCTACGGGTTCGGATCGCCGACCGGGCACCGACCCGCACCAATCCGCTGCTCGGCTTCGCCGCCGCCGTCATCGACCTCGCGGGCTCGAGGATCAGCCGCGGAGACGTCACCCAACTCCTCGGCCTCCCCGAAGTGCAACGCCGGCTCCGCATCGACCCCGACACGGCGGCGGAAATCGGCGGACTCGTCGACGACGGCAACATCCGCTGGGGACTCGACGCCGACCACCGGGAGCGCAACGGAGCCGGCCGTCGCGACGAACACACCTGGGACCGGGGCACGAAACGAATCCTCGCCGGCGTGTTCTTCGACGACGACCCGATCCGTGTCGTCGACGACATCGCACCCCTGTCTCACGTCGAAGGCGGCTCCGCCGGCGCTGCGGGGAAACTCGCCATCTTTCTCGAACGGATCGACACCATCACCCGGATGCTCGACACTCCGGCCGCGACTTCCGATTGGGCCGAGAGGGTCGGCGTCGCCGTCCGCCTCCTTGCCGAACCCGAATGGGGCGACGAGTGGCAATGGGCACAGCTCGACCGTCTCCTCGCCGAGACCTTCCCGGTCGAAGGTGCCGACACGCCCGATCCGATGATCGGCCGGGATGAAGCCGCCGTGCTCATCGCCCCGTGGACGGAGGACCGGCCGGGCCGACTCCACCACCGGACCGGCGACGTCACCGTCTGCACACTCGCGCCCATGCGTTCCGTTCCCTACCGCATCGTCTGCCTCCTCGGGATGGAGAACGACCGGTTCCCCCGCTCCGGTCGCAGCGACGGCGACGACCTGCTCGCCGACGACGAGGCCGTTGGGGATCGGGACCGTTCCGCCGAGGACCGTCAGCTTCTCCTCGATGCACTGATGGCGGCTGGAGACAACTTCATCGTCACCTACACGGGCCGTGACCCGCTCACCAACGCTCCATACCCACCGGCGGTCCCGATCGCCGAGATGGAAGAGACGATCGCCGCGATGATCGGTACCGAGGAGGCCGATCGGATCACAACGTTGCATCCGTTGCAGCCGTTCAACCCGGAGGTCTTCATCGACGGGAAGCTGGGGGTGGACGGTCCGTGGGGTTTCGACCCGATCCAGTACGCCGGCGCGGCCGCCCTCATCGGCCGCGACGGGGAAGAGGAAAGCACCGGTGCTGCCCGCCTTGCCGCAGCCGAACCGGAGTACCCGACCCTCGACCGGCTCATCGCCTATCTCAAAGCCCCGTCGGCGACGTTCCTCCGGCGCAGCCTCGCCCTGTTCATCCCCGGCATGGACGATGCCGGTGACGACGAGCTGCCCACCGCCCTTGGCGGCCTCGAACGGTGGTCGGTTACCCAACGGTTCCTCTCCGGTCTCGCCGCGGGTCACGACGTCGACCGACTCGTCCGACACGAGCGGGCCGCCGACACGTTGCCGGCAGGCGACCTCGCCACCGGGCCGCTCGGCGACTCTCTCGACCTTGCCGACAGGATCAGGGAAGCGGCCGCTGCACACGGGTGTATCGGCGATCGGTTCGTCCCCGTCACCGGCACCGTGACGCTCGGCAGCGGATCGGTCGGAGGTTCCGTCCTCGCCGACCCCGAGGAGGCACGCGTCTGCGACGTCAGCCCGTCCCGGGTGAAGCCGTCGCGGCTCCTCGCCCTCTATGCGCGGGTCGTGTTCCTCACCGCGTTCGACCCGGAGCGGGCATGGCGAGGGACGCTGATCGGCAACGGAGACAAAGAAGGGACGACGGCCATCGTCACCATCGGCCCGCTCGGCGACGACGCGGCGAACCGCGCGATCGAAGCGACCCGAAAGCTCACGGACCTGGTCGACCTCTATATCGAGGGGATGGAGTCACCGATGCCGCTCTTCCCCGAGGCCTCGTTCGTGTGGGCGACGACGGACCCCGCCGACCGGACCTACCGAACCGGACAGGTGTGGGAGCCGGACTGGAAAGGCGAAGGCGGCGAACGGGAAGACCCCGCGCACCGGATGCTGTTCCCCGACCTTGAAACGGCACAGGACCTCGCCGACTCCGACTTCCCCGCATGCGCGGAACGGCTCTGGACACCGATCCTCGGCACGGTCAACGAGGCGGCCCGATGAGCGACATGCGTCCCTTCGATCCGGCCGAACCGGTGGCCGACGGCCGCACCGTCATCGAAGCGAGCGCCGGCACCGGCAAGACGTTCACGATCGCCGCCCAGGTCGCCCGACTCGTCGCCGTAGACGGCGTTCCGATCGACCGGATCCTCGTCGTCACGTTCACCCGCGCCGCAACTGCCGAATTGCGCGGCCGGATCCGGAACCGGCTTGTCGACACCCTGCACGCGCTGTCGACCGGCCTACGCGATGCAGCCGTCGACCGGCACATGCAGGTCCTCCTCGATGCCGACGACCAGTCGAGGGAGCGGAGCATCGGACGGCTCGGCGAGGCCATCGCCCGGTTCGACCGTGCGCAGATCTTCACGATCCACGGCTTCGCCATCCGGCTCCTCGCCCACCTGGGCTTTCACGCCAGGATCTCCGCCGATCTCGAACCGGTGGCCGTCGACGCCGAGCTCATGAACCAGGTCGTCTCCGACCTCATCGTCTCCCACTTCGCCGACGACGCCACCGACCTCGTCGATGCCAGGACGCTGACGGAGATCGCGAAGGCCGTCACCACCAATCCCGACGCCGAAATCATTCCTCGCCCGAACACCGTCACCGGACTGCCCGCCGCCAGGGCCGCGCTCGCCGTCCAATCCCGGGCCGAGATCGACCGGCGGCTTCGTTCCGGGGGGAGCGCCGGATACGACCAGTTCCTCCTCGAAGCCCGCGCTGCGCTCGCCGATCCCGGCATCGGGGCACAGGCGCGCCGCATTCTCTCCGAACGCTTCACCGTTGCCCTCGTCGACGAATCGCAGGACACCGACCCGATCCAGTGGGACGTCATCAATGCCGTGTTCGATGAGACGCGTCTCGTCGTCATCGGCGACCCGAAGCAGTCGATCTACGCGTTCCGGGGCGCCGACATCGAGTCATACCTGTCGACCGTCGACCGGGCCGCCACACAGCGCACGCTGCTCACCAACTGGCGAAGCGACGGCCCGCTCGTCACGGCCCTCGACACACTCCTGTCCGACGTGACGTTCGGCGACGAACGGATCGCCTACCGCGAAGTCCGGCCCGCCCCCGGCCACGCCGGGGCCGGAATCCACGGACCGGGAGCGCCGCTCGTCATCCGCCGATTCGACGCCGACATCGGGGTCGAACGCCGCAAGACGGGAACCCGGGCGTTCAAGACACCGAACACTCGGAGCGCCGTCGCCGCGGATGTGGCGGCCGAGATCGTGCGGCTTCTCGGCTCCGGCATCGAGATCGACGGCGACGACGGACGCCGCGCGGTCGGTCCCGGAGACATCGCCGTTCTGTGCCGGACCCGAAAGCAGATCGACATGGTGCGCGCCGAACTGGGTGCGAGGGGCGTGCCGTCGGTCGCTGCGAGATCCGGAAGCGTCTTCGCCTCACCGGCCGCCCAGGAGTGGCGTCGATTCCTCGTCGGGGTCGAGCGACCCGACCGGCCCGGCACGGTCCGATTCGCCGCCACCGGAATCCTCGTCGGGGAGGACCTGGCCGCGATCGCCGAACTCGACGACGACGCCACGATCGAACTCCAGGAGGAGATGCGCCGATGGCGCGAGATCATGGAATCCGACGGCGTTTCGGCGATGACCTCCGACGTCTTCGAACGCACCGGAGCGGTCGAACGGATCCTCGGCACCGCCGACGGAGAGCGGCTCATGACCGACCTTGCCCACATCGCCGAAGCGATGAATGGAGCCAGGCGGGATCAGCGTTTGGGTTCCATGCTCTCGTGGCTCGAGACCGCGATGCGCGATGCCGGAAAGGAACGCAGCACCGAGGAGGCCGAAGCGAGAGAACGCCGCCTCGAAACGGACGCCGCAGCCGTGCAGGTGCAGACCATCCATGGGGCGAAAGGCCTCGAGTATCCGATCGTGTTCGTCCCGTTCCTCTGGGACGCGACGACCCGCACGCCCTCCATCCCGATCTTCCACGATGCCGAGACCAACGGCGGTTTCCGACGGCGCATCGTCGACGTCGGTGGGAAGGGATCCCCCGAGTTCGTCGCCCACCAGAAGCTGGCGATCGCCGAGAGCGTTGCCGAGGAGAGCCGCCTCCTCTATGTGGCGCTCACCCGGGCCCGTCACCGGCTCGTCGTGTGGTGGATCGATCAGGCCGCCGACACGCCCAAGTCGAAGCTCCATGAGATCCTCACCGCACGCGTCGAGGCGGGAGACGACCCGACGGAGCTCCGGTGGCTCACCGAACAGGCCGGGTCGACGGTCGACGTGCAGACCGTCTATCGCTTCCCGGAGATCGAACGGTACGAACCGCCGACCGGACGGGTTCCGGCGCTCAGCGTGGCGACACTCGATCGCCATCTCGACTACGAGTGGCGCAGGGTGTCGTTCACGTCGCTGTCGCCCGGACACCCCATCGCTGCAGGCAGGGACACCGACGAGGAGCCGCCGCGGGAAGACGAGACGATCGGAGACGGCACCGCCTTGCACGTGTTCGACGCCCCGATGCCGATGGCGGCATTGCCGGCGGGTGCGGCGTTCGGGACGCTCGTCCACCACATCCTCGAACAGGTCCCATTCGACGTTCCCGATCTCGAAACGACCGTACGCGCCGAGGTGGAGAAGGCGGTGGGCGGTGCGGGGTGGAATCTCGACGTCGATGCCCTGGTCGCCGGACTGCTCGCAGCGATCGAGACGCGGCTCGGGCCGACGGACGAAGCCGTGCGGCTTCGCGATCTCTCTCATCGGCTCACGCTCGCCGAGATGGTCTTCGACTTCCCCGTCCGCACGACCGGCGCCGCAATGACGCTCGGAGCCGTGGCATCGGTTCTGCGTGACCACATCCCGGGAGGGGATCCGGCGGCCGGGTACGCAGACCTGCTCGACGAACTGCCACCCGGCCGCTTCCGCGGCTCGGTCACAGGAGCGATCGACCTCACCGCCGTCATCCCCGGACCATCGGGGGAGGGCCGGTACATCGTCATGGACTACAAGACGAACCGGCTCCCGGAGTTCGGCGACGGGCCGTCCGTTTCCGACTACGGCGCCGGGCCGATGTATCGGGCGATGGGGGACAGCCACTACTTCCTTCAGGCGCTGCTGTATCAGGTGGCGCTCCACCGGTACCTCCAATGGCGGCTCCCCGGATACGACCCGGAGCGGCACCTCGGCGGCTCCGCCTACCTGTTCGTCCGCGGGATGATCGGACTGACCACACCCGTCGTCGGCGGTGAACGATGCGGCGTCGCCCGGTGGACACCGCCGCCGGCGATGATCGCCGAACTGAGCCGACGATTCGCAGCGGAGGAGGCGACATGACGATCCCCGAACGCGTATGGCTCGCAGCATCCAACCCGGACGCCGTGATCGGCGCCGACGGGCTGCTCGCAGCGTTCAACGACGCCGGTGTTCTCTCACCGCTCGACATCCTGGCGACGACGACGATCGGACGCCTCTACGGTGAGATGGATCCCCGCGTTCTGCTCGCTGCCGCACTCGCCGTGCGCGGTACCCGGTTCGGTCATGTGTGTGTCCGTCTCGCCGACCAGCGGGGCGCTGTGTTCGTCGAGGGAATCGACGCGGTCGATCCCGAGACGCTCGCATGGCCCGCCGAACCCGGGTGGGAGACGGCGGTCGGAGCGAGCCCTCTTGTTGGGGATGGTGTCGCAGATACGCCGCTCGTTCTCGAAGACGGCCGCCTCTACCTCCAGCGCTACCACGCCTACGAGACGCGGATCGCCCGGTTCATCACTGAGCGACTCCGGGTCGGACCGCAGCCGATCGACACGGCAACAGAGGCGTTGCTGGACGCTGCCCTCGGAGGCATCGAACCCGGTGAAGACAACAGGCAACGGCGGGCGGCCGGTGTCGCACTTTCGAGCCGTTTCGCCGTCATCGCCGGAGGCCCCGGAACAGGCAAGACCCATACGATCGCTGCGATGCTCGGCGCTCTCGCCCGTTCCGATCAACCGTTCCCGACGGTTGCCCTCGCCGCACCAACGGGGAAGGCTGCAGCCAGGCTCGGTGAGGCGATCACGGAGGCGGCCGAACGGCTGGGTGACACGGAAGCGGGAGTTCAACTCCTGTCGGTCGAAGCCTCGACGATCCACCGGCTCCTCGGCTATCACCCCGCTCGCGGTCGCTTCCGTCACGACCGGGAGAACCGTCTGCCGCACGATCTCGTGATCATCGACGAGATGTCGATGGTGTCCCTCCCGCTCGCCGCCCGGCTGCTTGCAGCCGTTCGTGATGACGCCACCGTCGTTCTCGTCGGCGACCCATACCAGCTCGAATCGATCGAAGCCGGAACGGTCCTTGCCGACATCGTCGGACCGGCGGGAGGTGACGACGCACCATCGAGTTCCGCCCCGATTCGAGACCACGTCGTCGTGCTCGATCGTGTTCACCGATTCGGCGAGGGGAGCGGCATCGCGGACTTCGCCGACGCCGTCCGTGGTGGCGACGCCGACCAGGCGATCCGGTTGCTGTCGAGCGGTCGAAGCGACCTGATGTGGGTTCGGGGCGACGATGCGGTCGACTTCAATCCACTCATCGATCGGGTCGTCGCACATCGGACCGGTCTTGTTGAGATGGCAGACGACGCCGATCGAGTTGAGGACGCTCTCGACGAACTCGATCGGCTGGCTGTGTTGTGCGCCCACCATCGCGGTCCGCAGAGCGTCGACCGGTGGCGGCGCCGCATCGAGACCGCGCTCGATGAACGATTCCCCGGGCTGCGCTTCGGCACCGAGTGGTACCCGGGACAGCCGGTGATGATCACCGCCAACGACTACACCCTCGATCTCTACAACGGCGACATCGGGCTCACCGTTGCCACGACCGATGGTCCGAAGGTGGCGTTCAAACGTGGCGGGATCCGGATGTTCCCCCGATCGCAGATCGGAGATCACGCCACCGTGCACGCCATGACGATCCACAAGAGTCAGGGATCCCAGTTCGCCGAGGTCGTCGTGGCGCTCCCGGCTCGTTCGTCGCGGCTGCTCACGAGGGAACTCCTCTACACGGCCGTCACGAGGGCGTCGACGGCAGTGACCCTCATCGGCGACGAAGACGTGATCCGCAGCGCCATCGACCGCTCCGTGCAGCGAGCCTCCGGCCTCGGAACCCGCCTCTGGGACCAAGGAGGGTGAGGAAGGAGTCTCCACGGCTTGCCCCCCTGCGCCCTCGCAGGGCGATGGCGCGTCCCCCCGGCGAGCCGGGGGGACATGGAGGAACCCCCATACCTGTCCCCCCGACGGGACTCGGGGGGACGCGGAGGAGCGGGAGCGACGACGCAGGGGGGCATGCGCAATGGCCAACACCCGATGGCGCTAAGTTCGATGGGGGATCATGCCGATGTCAAGAGTCAACGATGTGAGGAGCCCTGACCGGTGACGATCCCGGACTTCGAGGGGGTTCTCTCCGCGGCCCAGGAGGGATCAGCGTGGGCGTGGGAGATCCTCGTAGGCGAGCTCGGTCCGAGGCTCGTCGGACTCTTTCGCGTCCGGGGGGTTCCCGACCCGGAGGGACTCGCCGGTGACGTGTTCGCCGATATCGCCACAAACATCTCGAGTTTCGAGGGAGGCGAATCCGGGTTCACCTCGTGGGTGTTCGTGATCGCATATCGGCGCATGACGGATGAGTGGCGGCGCCGCAGTCGCCGACCGACCGAGATCCCGAGCGGTCTCGACTCCGAACCCGCCGGCATCGCTCCGAGCGCCGAAGACGTCGCGATGGAGACGTTTGCCGGCATC
>JANTHO010000037.1 GCA_024762335.1 Acidimicrobiia bacterium
CGACTCGTGGCCTCGGAGCCGGTGCGAATCCCGAGGTGGGACGAGAAGCCGCAGACGAACATCGAGCGGAGATCGAGGATGCGCTCACCGGTGCGGACATGGTCTTCATCACCGCGGGCGAAGGCGGCGGAACCGGAACGGGTGCAGCACCCGTCGTAGCCGAAGTAGCCCGCTCGCTCGGCGCTCTCACGGTCGGCGTCGTAACCCGCCCGTTTGGATTCGAGGGCCGGAGACGATCGGTCGCGGCCGAACAGGGGATCCAGACACTCAAACAAGCCGTCGATACGCTGATCATCATTCCCAACGAGCGTCTCCTCGAGATCGCCGACCAGAACACGCCGGTCGTCGCCGCGTTTCGTATGGCGGACGAGATTCTGACGAACGGTGTCAAAGGGATCACCGATCTCATCACGACCCCCGGACTGATCAACGTGGACTTCGCCGATGTCAAGACCGTCATGTTCGAAGCGGGCTCCGCGGTGATGGGTATCGGGCAGGCGACCGGCGACAGCCGCGGACAGCAGGCCGCGGAAAAGGCGATCTCGAGTCCGCTGCTCGAGACCTCCATGGATGGGGCCAGAGGTGTGTTGCTCTCGATCGCGGGCCCGAGCGACATGAGCCTGTACGAAGTGTCCACGGCGGCGTCGATCGTTGCCGACCACTCGGACGCCGAGGCGAACATCATCTTCGGGGCGGTCGTGGACGACACCCTCGGAGACGAGATGCGGGTGACCGTGATCGCGGCCGGTTTTGAACGGGAGAGCGACCAGTCTGCGTTCCAGTCGGCCCCGACGGTCAGTTCACCGATCGTGCGGTCGCCACAGCCCGCCTCGCCGGCGTTCGACGAGGGCACGGACGAGATGGAGATCCCCGGCTTCGTGAAGGGATGATCCGCCCCGCGGGATTCCGCGGAGCGTTCTTCGGAGATGCCTCCGATGGCAACGGACGGGACGATCCGGCCGCTCGCCGACGAATTTCAGAGGCGCTCGGCATTCCGACGGATTGGGCATTCACGGAACAGATCCACGAAGGGACCGTGGTGGTCGTGGACGAACCGGGATTTGCCGGGCGTGCAGACGGGTTGATCACCGCCCGATCCGACCTGCCGATGACGATCGCCACCGCCGATTGTCTCCCGATCATCGTTGAAGGTGCGCGGTCCGTGGCTGTTCTCCATGCGGGATGGCGCAGCATCGCGGCGGGAATCATCGAAGCCGGGCTTTCTGCGATGGCTGCGCTCGGTGACGCCCCGCTGCGTGCGGCGATCGGCCCCTCGATCGGGCCGTGCTGCTACGAGGTCGGGGATGAAGTGCGATCCGCCGTTGGGGGGTACGGTGCGGTGACGACGGCGGGCGGTGCGAGCGTTGACCTCTGGTCGGCGGCAGCCGACCGCCTCGGTAGTCTCGATGTGTGGCGAAGCGATCTGTGCACGTACACGGACACGGCCTACTGGTCGTATCGTAGGGATGGAACGAAACGACGACAGGTGGCGGTGGCATGGGTGCCGGGGCGTTGAACGATGTGAAGCGGAGGATTGTCGCGGCAGCGCGCCGTGCCGATCGGGATCCGTCCGATATCCGGCTGCTTGCGGTATCGAAAGGACGGTCGGATGAGGCCGTGCGTGAACTGTACGACGCCGGCCAGCGTGCGTTCGGCGAGAACCGTCCGCAAGGTCTGGTCGCTCGCATCCGAGGTCACCTGCCCGACGACATCGACTGGCACTTCATCGGCAATGTGCAGCGACGCGCCATCAAGGTCATAGCGCCTCAGATCGTCCTTCTCCACTCACTCGATCGGGACAGCATCGTCGAGGCGTGGGGGAGGCTCGAGAACCCGCCTCCTGCGCTCATCGAGGTCAACATCGGATCCGAACCGCAGAAACACGGATTTGAGCCGGGGCAGGTTCGCCGGACGGCCGATCGTGTGACCGATCTCGGCATCCCCCTCCACGGGTTGATGATCATTCCTCCGAGGGTCCAGGAGGCCAATGATGCCCGTCGCTGGTTCTCGGAACTGCGCGAGCTCTCCGAGCTCGTTCGCATCGATCACCCGTCGGCGGTCGAGCTCTCGATGGGCATGACCGACGACTTCGAAGTGGCGGTCGAGGAAGGTTCAACCATCGTTCGCGTTGGACGGGCTATCTTTGAGGCTGCACCGAGCATACGTACCCACCCATCTCCCGAGGATTGAACATGGCAACGTTTTGGCAAAAGACGCTCTTCTACCTGGGTCTCGTCGATGACGACGCCCAGGACGCGGACCAGGCTGGACCGGTCGTTGCCCAACATGCGCCGGCCGCGGAGGCTCCGCGCGTCGTGACGGCACGGCCGCCGGGAAGCGTCGCCGGGCGTCGTGTTGATCCCCCCTCGACACGGAATCGGTCGCAGACGTCTTGGGAACACCGTGAAG
The DNA here is from genome assembly GCA_024762335.1 of Acidimicrobiia bacterium. GTDB lineage: Bacteria > Actinomycetota > Acidimicrobiia > Spongiisociales > UBA5794 > JAHEEL01. The sequence continues at coordinate 2,410 of JANTHO010000037.1, forward strand.
CCGGGGTGTACGTGCAGCCGGGGACTCAAGCGGGACATCCGCTCGAGTCCGTACCATCGACGACCGCCGAGGCCGACGTGATCGTCGCGCGGAACTTCTCCGATGCTCAGGTCCTTGCCGACGGAATCCGTTCGGGAAGGGCGATGGTGCTCGATCTCCGGAGCACCGAACCGGAGATGGTGCGACGGCTCGTGGACTTCACGTCGGGTCTCACATACGCCCTCGACGGGAAGATGGCGAAGATCTCCCAGGGAGTGATCCTCGTCACCCCCGCCGGCGTCACCGTCAGCAGCGCGGAGCTGGATCGGCTCGCGACACTCGGTCTCTACCGCTCGCACTGATCCGTGCTCAGCCTCCTCTGCAGCGTCCTGAGCCTCGCGATCTGGGTCGTCATTGCCTGGATCGTGCTCAGCTACGTCGTCGCCTTCGGCAGGCTCGGCTGGGATCACCCCGTGCGACGGCTCTACGACGGACTGTCGAAAGGCATCGAGCCGTTCATGCGACCCATCCGGAGCGCCATCCCGCCCGTGCGTCTCGGCGGAGCCGCGCTCGATCTCTCCCCGCTCATCCTCATCGTCGGGCTGAACGTGCTGATTTGGATCATCTGCCGCTGATCACGCCCTCTCGACGGCGATCGATACGATCCTGCCGTCGATGTCGATCGGTTCGGCGTCCACCGCGTCGTCGCGTCCGATGCGCGAGGCGAGCACTTCGCCCGCGATGAGATCGTGATGCCGATCGAATGCAGCGTTGACCACCTCGTCCGACGATGTCCACCGCACCACGACCCGGTCGGTGACGGCGAGGCCGGTCGAACGCCGCAGCATCTGGATCCGGTTCACGAGTTCGCGAGCCATGCCTTCTGCCACGAGGTCCTCATCGAGTTGCGTGTCGAGCGCTACGGTGAACGGCCCCTCCGCGGCCACGATCACGCCGACACGCGGCGTTCGTTCTACGACCACGTCTTCGACGGTGATGTCGGCGCCGAAAACGGCGATCCCATCCCCCTCGACGAGTCGCACCACGGCCGCATCGTCAAGATTCGCGATCGCTGCAGCGACGGCCTTCGTGTCCTTGCCGAAGCGGGGACCCAGCCGTCGGAAATCGGCTTTGGCCGACAGCTCGACCAACTCCGACTCCTCCGAACCGACTTCGACCCTGCGCACGTTCAGCTCCTCCGCGATCAGCGCGGCGTGTCTCCGGATGGCGTTCTGGAGAGGGACCTCCCTGGTCACGATCGTCACCGTTTCGAGCGGCTGTCTGACACGGATCTCGTTGCGTTTCCTCAGGCCGCGGCCGAGGTTGACGACGGTCCGCACCGCGGCCATGTCCGCTTCGAGCGCTGTGTCGATGAGCTTCGTGTCCGCGTCCGGATAGTCGAGCAGGTGAACGCTCGCAGCGCCACCGGTGTCCTCGGGCCGGATGAGACGCTGGTAGATGTCTTCGGCCATGAACGGCAACACGGGCGCGGCGACCGTCGCGAAGGTGGTCAACACCTCATGCAGGGTTGCGAAGGCGGCTAGTTTGTCCCCTTCATCTGCGCCGCCTCGATGCGACCAGAATCGGCGTCTCGTCCTCCTGATGTACCAGTTGGTAAGGTGTTCGATGAATCCGATGATCGGGGGAGTCACGGCGAAGAGGCGATACGCCTCCATCTCCCGGTTGACGGTCGAGATCAGCGTCTGGAGAACCGAAAGGATCCAGCGGTCGATCTCGGGCCGGTCGGGAACCGGCGGTGCGGACGCGAGATCCTCATCGGTGATCCCATCGGCTTCCGCGTACGTGGTGAAGAAGGAGAATGCGTTCCACCACGGAAGGAGCACCGTGCGGACGACCTCGCGAACGCCGTCTTCCGAGAACCGCAGCGGGTCGGCACGCACCACCGGCGAGTTGATGAGGTACGCCCTGAGCGCGTCTGCACCGAACGCATCGATGACGTGTGTCGGATCCGGGTAGTTCTTCAGGCTCTTCGACATCTTGCGTCCGTCCTCGGCGAGAACGAGGCCGGTCACGACGCAGTTCTGGAACGGCGCCTCGTCGAAAATGCCCGTCGACATGATCAGGAGCGTGTAGAACCAACCGCGAGTCTGATCGAGGCCCTCGGCGATGAAGTTCGCCGGGAATCCACGCTCGAACCGTTCCTTGTTCTCGAAGGGGTAGTGGACCTGAGCGAACGGCATCGACCCTGAATCGAACCAGGTGTCGAGAACCTCCGGGACGCGTTTCATCGTCCCTCCGCAGGCGGCACACGACCAGGTGATGGGGTCGAGTATGTGCTTGTGGAGATCATCGGTTCGGACGCCGCTCAACGCCTCCAGTTCATCGCGCGAGCCCAGGCACACGGTCTCATCACACGTGTCGCACTCCCAGATCGGAATCGTCGTTCCCCAGAAGCGGTTGCGCGAGATCGCGTAGTCTCGCGCATCCTCGAGCCAGTTCCCGAAGCGTTTGGAGCCGACGTAGTCGGGCACCCACCGGATCGTCTCGTTGAGAGCCACCATGCGATCCTTGATCGACTCCACGTTCACGTACCAGCTGGGGACCGCCTTGTAGATGAGCGGCGTGTCGGTGCGCCAGCAGAACGGGTAGCTGTGGACGATCGTCTCAGAATGGACGAGGACGCCGCTCTCCCTCAGCAGATCCAAGAGGACGGGGTCCGCCGTCTTGACGTGGAGACCCGCCACCTCGGGAACGGCATCTGTGAATCGAGCTTCGAAGTCGACGGGATCGACGAGTGCATCGATCCCGGCAGCGCGAAGCGCAAAGAAGTCCGCTTCCCCGTACGCCGGGGCCGTGTGCACCAATCCGGTGCCGTCTTCCGTCGTCACCTCGTCCATGGCGACGACTCGGAACGCCCCGTGTTCACGTTCTTCTTCGAAGTGCGGGAACGGAGGCTCGTACGAGATGCCCAGGAGATCGCGGCCGGTCGCCTCGCCGACGATGGCAGGAGGATCATCCCCCCAGATCGATCCGACACGCTCCGCAGCGACCCAGTAGTAGTCACCGTCGTCGGAGACACGCACGTACTCGATGTCCTCACCGACGGCGACGGCGAGATTCCCGGGGAGCGTCCACGGCGTTGTGGTCCACACCAGGAGATAGTCACCCGCTTCGACGAAGCCGTTTCCCTCGGTGACCCGGAGTCGCAGAGTGACGGAGGGATCCTCTACGTCCCGATAGCCGCCGAGGTTCACTTCGAAGTTCGACAATGTCGTCGTCGCCCCCCACGAGTACGGGAGGACCTTGAACGCCTTGTAGATCAACCCCCGATCCCAGAGTTGTTTGAAGCCCCACCAGACGGACTCCATGAACTCCACATCCATCGTCTTGTAATCGTTCTCGAAGTCGACCCAACGCCCGATCCGTCGAGTGATGTCGTACCAGTCCGTCGTCGTGTTCTCGACGAGTTGACGGGCGGCCTCGTTGAAACGGGCGACGCCGTACTCCTCGATCTCCCTCGGCCCCGATACGCCGAGCCGCTTCTGGACCTCCATCTCGACGGGGAGGCCATGCGTGTCCCATCCGAAGCGACGTTCGACGCGATGCCCCCGCATCGTCCAGTATCGCGGGACGATGTCTTTGACAACGCCCTGAAGGATGTGCCCATAGTGCGGACTCCCCGTGGCAAACGGTGGTCCGTCGTAGAACGTGTACTCGGATTCGGGAGGTCGCATCTCAACGGAGGCGCGGAACGCGTCGGTCCGATCCCAGAGGGCGAGAACGCGAGCGTCGAGTTCCGGCAGATCGACACCGGGCGCTACCCGGGAGAAGGGGGATGTTGGCTGCTGATCGTTCACGGGTCCTCCGGCGTTGCTCTCATCGCCGGGACGAGGTGGCCCGCGGTACCACCCGGCTTGCCGATCATCCGACCGACCACTCATCGGCTCCGTCACGGTGGAGTGGCCCGGCGAGTTCTACGCCCGCAGTCGCGGGTTCTTCTCGCTGCTCGGAGGTGATGTCTTCCGGTGCGTGGTCCGGGCTCTCACCATTCCCGGATCGCTGCCGCCACGTGATCACCGGGAGCGCGTCCCCGTCATCGCACGGTGAAGGGTATCAGCCGGCCGTCGTTGTGGAGGATTACCCGTTCGAAACGGGTACGTTGAGTCGATGCAACCGATCACCTCCCACGCCGACGGTGTCACCGTCCGGGTGCTGGTCGTTCCCGGTGCTTCTCGCACGGAGATCAAGGGACGGCACGGCGACTCGATCAAGGTGAGGGTCGCGGCCCCACCTGAGGGAGGAAAAGCGAATCGCGCGGTCGTGGATCTCATCCAGAAAGTCGTTGGAGGGAAGGTCGAACTCGTCGGAGGTGTCGCGTCACGGCAGAAAGTGGTCCTCATCCGCGGGGTCGACGTCGCTGCCGCATCCGCGGTGCTGGACCGATGAGCAACGACATCACACGGTCCCGATGCTATCGTGCCCGCCCGAATCGGAGGGGATCATGGGCCGAGAACTTGCACCGTCCACGCTCGAACGTTTCCGACAGAAGCTCGAAGCAGAGCGCATTCGTCTCGTCGGGATCCTCGACGAGATCGAGGAGCGCCGCAAGGCCGGACGGCTCGCGGAGGGAGCGGCCGAACACAATCCGGATCCGGAGAATGCCGATGGGGGTTCGCTTGCACTCGAAATGGAGATGGATATCTCCCTCGAACAGAATACGAAAGAACTCCTCGACAAGGTGCTCCATGCACAGGACCGGATGGAGAAGGGTCTCTACGGAATATGCGAAGTAACGGGGAAGCCGATTCCGGTGGCGAGACTGGACGCCCTGCCGTACGCGACGACGACAGTGGAGGCCGAAACCCGGCTCTGAATCTCCGTCTCCTGGCGGTCGCGATCGCCGCGATCGTCGTGATCGTCGACCAGGTCGCCAAAGCGTGGGCGCAGCGAGCGCTCGTGGACGGGCCGATCGTCGTCATCGACGGTGTCTTGAACTTCCGGCTCTTCTACAACACGGGTGCCTCGTTCTCCCTCTTCTCAAACGGCGGAGCGATCATCGGACTGGTCGTCATCGGTGTCATCGTGGTGATCTTCTTTGCCCTCCGGGATGCCGGGAGGCGGCTCGAAGCGATCGCCCTGGGGCTGATCCTCGGCGGTGCCGTTGGAAACCTGATCGATCGTCTCGCTCGTGGGAGCGGCTTCCTGGACGGGGCGGTTGTCGACTACATCCAGGTCCCGTTCTTCGCGACGTTCAACGGGGCCGACATTGCGATCAACGTCGGTGTTGCGCTGCTCCTCATCGGCGTGTTCATCAAGCGATGATCCGGCGTCTCACAACACCGGAGGATCTCGATGGCGTCCGTGCCGACCGGGTCATTGCCGTCCTGTGCGATGTCAGCCGGAGCGTGGCGCGTGCAACGATTGAGGCCGGGAGGGCGACACGGTCGGGACGACCGCTCGCACCATCCGATCGAATCGCCGCAGACGAGGTCATCGAAGTCGATGTGCTCGTTGAGGATGAAACGGTCGTACCCGACGAGATGGTCGAGTTCTCGGTTGCGTTCGAGGATGGGGACGTTGTGGTGGTCGACAAACCGGCGGGAGTCGTCGTCCACCCCGGTGCGGGACGGCCGTCCGGCACCCTCGCCAACGGACTCGTAGCCCGATATCCGGAAATTGCCGAGATTGGTCCCGAGTACCGCTGGGGGATCGTGCATCGTATCGACCGCGACACGTCCGGGCTGCTGATCATTGCCAAGAACGCCGCCGCATTCGAGCACCTCCAGGCGGCATTGAAGAACAGGGATGTGACCCGCAGCTATCTGGCACTCGTGACGGGTCGATTCGACAACGCCTCAGGGACGATCGATGCACCCATCGGACGCGACCCTGCTCATCCGACGCGGATGGCGGTCGTCGAGAACGGAAGGCCCGCCCGAACGCACTATCGGCGTCTTGCGGATTGGGCCGATCACGATGTCACACTCCTGGGCGTGAAACTCGAAACCGGGAGAACCCATCAGATCCGGGTGCACATGAGGGCCATCGACCATCCGATCGTCGGAGATCCGGTGTACGGGTCACGGGCGGAGATGCCGGGCGATCCCGGGAGAACCTGGCTCCATGCCCGTTCGCTCACCTTCGAACATCCGTCGGGTGGAGGGCCGGTTACCGTCGAGTCGCCGCTTCCACCGGACCTGACGTCCTTGCTCGAGCGACTCGATGCACCCGACCGGGGGGCGATCCCTTGAGCACAACTAGATTGCAGGCCTGGAGGTCACATGTCTGTCCACTATGAACGCCTCTCGGCACTCGACAACTCGTTCCTCGCCCTCGAGTCCCGATCAACCCACATGCATGTCGGTGCCGTCACGATCTTCGACTCCGGTTCGTTCGCACGTCCCGATGGTGGAATCGACGTCGGCAGGCTCAGGGACTTCGTTTCGTCGAAGATGCACATGATCCCCCGATATCGGCAGCGTCTGGCACGGATCCCGATCGAACAGTTCCCGGTGTGGGTCGACGACGACCACTTCACGATCGACTACCACATCCGGCACATCGCTCTTCCCCGGCCGGGAACGGACGACCAGTTGAAGCAGATCGCCGGACGGCTCATGTCGCAGCAACTGGACCGATCGAAGCCGATGTGGGAGATGATCGTCGTCGAAGGCCTTACCGACGATCGCTTCGCGATCGTGACCAAGATCCACCACTGCATGATCGACGGGCTTTCCGGTGTCGACCTCATGGCGGTGTTGATGTCCCTCGTACCGACGACGGAGATCATTCCCGGGCCGGTATACGAGCCGAGGCCCGCCCCGAACGGCACGGAACTCCTCGTTCGTGAGACGACGCGAAGGATCACCGAGTCGATCGGCTCGCTGCGCAGCCTGCCACGTGTCGTGTCCAACGCTTCGAGCCTGGTGGACTCGCTCGGAGGGAGGCTGCAAGCGGTCGGGGCGTCGCTCTCATCAGGGTGGCTCGTGTCGACGGGCAAGACTCCGATCAACGGAGAGATCGGGCCGGGCCGCCGTTTCGAGTGGGTCGACACGCCACTCGACGAGGTGAAGTTCATCAAGAACAGACTCGGTGGGACCGTCAACGACGTGTTGCTTGCGACTGTGGCCGGCGCCGTCCGGCACTTCCTGATCACCGAGCGCGATGTTGATGAGCAGGTGCTCGAGTCAACCGAGTTCCGGGTGATGGCTCCCGTGAGTGTTCGCGGAAAGGACCAGCACGGAACCCTCGGGAACCAGGTGGCCATGTGGTTGGCCGCGCTCCCCATCGAGGACCCGGACCCCGTGCGGCGTTTGGCCATCGTGCGAGCCGAGACCCGGCAGTTGAAAGACACGAATCAGGCCCTCGGTGCGGCCACGCTCGTCCGCCTGTCCGCGGGGGCGCCGGCAACCCTGGTTGCGCTCGGCGCCCGGCTCGCCTCGAACGCCCGTCCGTTCAACATGACCGTGACGAACGTGCCCGGTCCGCAGTTCCCCCTCTACATGCTCGACGCGCGGCTTCGTGAGACCTATCCGCTCGTGCCCCTCTGGGAGAGCCACGGGGTCGGCATCGCCATGTTCTCATACGACGGATCCGTTGCGTGGGGTATCAACGGCGACTATCAGCTGATGCCGGATCTCGACCGATTCGGGGAGAGCATCCTCGTGTCGTTCGCCGAACTCGTGGAAGCTGCGAAGAACGCTCCCGAACCCCGACTTTCGGACGCGAAGCCGAAATCGGCGAAGGAACGGAAACAGCCGAAGAAGCGCCCGCCCCTCGGCACGCCGTAGCGGGGTTCAGCCGAAGAACGTTCTCGCCGTCTCGAACAGGCGCTCGGGAACACCGCGAATCGAGTCGACCGCTTCGCTGAGCGGTACCGGTTCGATACACATCGACCGCAGCGCGACCATGATCCCGGACTCTCCGTCGATGGCGAGATCGGCTGCGGCGACGCCGAGGCGTGTTGCCAGCACCCGGTCGAACGCGGACGGCGTACCGCCTCGCTGCATGTGTCCGAGGACCGAGACCCTGCTCTCGAATCCGGTCCGGTCCTCGATCGCTGCGGCGATGAGATAGCCGACACCACCGAGGCGGTCGAATCCGAATGCGTCTTTCCGCTGTTCCACCGGCTCGTAGCCGGGTGGGGGAGTGACGCCTTCGGCCACGACCACGATCGAATACCGGATACCCTTCCGGTGCCTTCGTTTGAGCGTGTCGACGATGTCGTCGATGTCGTAGTCGAATTCGGGGACGATGATCGCATCGGCGCCGCCGGCAATGCCCGCGTATGTGGCGATCCAGCCCTTCGTCCGCCCCATGACCTCGACGACGATGACACGGTTGTGTGCTTCTGCGGTGGTGGCCAGGCGGTCGATGGCCTCGGTGGCGATCCCGACGGCGGTGTCGAATCCGAACGTCATGTCCGTCCCGCAGATGTCGTTGTCGATGGTCTTCGGAACGCCGACCACCGGCAGGCCCTCCTCGGAGAGTTTCAGCGCGGACCGCAGCGTCCCATCGCCGCCGACGACGATGAGGCTGTCGATGCCGTTCGCGTTGATCGTCCGTTCGCACGATGCGTATCCGTCACCGTGGACGTACGGATCCATTCGTGAGGTCCCGAGGATCGTGCCGCCGCGGGTGAGGATTCCTCGTACGGCGTCGCGATCGAGGGGGGTGATCCGACCCTGCATGAGCCCCTCCCACCCGTTCAGGACGCCGACCACCTCGGCATCGCGCTCTTCTGCACGGGCGACGACGCCGCGGATGACCGCGTTCAGGCCGGGGCAGTCACCACCGGCGGTCAGGACTCCGAGAACACTCATTGAACTCTCCAGTCGATCGAAGCTACGGCGAACTCAATACAGGAACATCGGTTTGCCCGTGACGTGCCTGACTTTCGGACGGTAGTTCTTCGCATCGTAGAGTTCGGTGATGTCGACCCGCTTGACACCCTCGCCCGTGACCGAGATCGGGACGTGCGTGTAGGTGCCGCCGCGCAGCGAAACCATCCGGCCCGACGCGCCTTCGATCGCGAGATCGGCCGCCATCACTGCGTAGTTCTGGGCGACCATGAGATCGAGTGAGTCGGGTCGTCCCGAGCGCATCAGATATCCGACCGTCTGATTGACGATCCCCTGGCCGGTTCGCTCCTTCAGTAGCTCGCCGGTGAGTTGTCCGATCCCCCCGAGCTTGCGATGGCCGTACGCGTCCTCCTGACCGGAGAGGGCCATCTCGCCCCCGAGGATCGTTGCCCCCTCGGAGATGGTGACCATGGCGTAGTTCGAAGGGTTGGCCTTCTTGTCGCTCATGATCAGGTCGGCGAGGTGATCGATGTCGAACGGAACTTCCGAGATGAGCGCCCGGTCGACACCGGCGAGGTACGCGGTCACGAGGGAGGTCTCGCCCGAGTACCGGCCGAAGAGTTCCACGATCGCGATGCGTTCATGGCTTCCGGTGCTGGTACGCAGATTGTGGATGAACTCGACGCCGCGTGTCACCGCCGTGGAGAACCCGATGCAGTAGTCCGTCCCGTGAACGTCGTTGTCCATCGTCTTCGGGATGGCGATGACGGGAACACCCTCCTCGTGCATCCGGAGCCCGTACGACAGCGTGTCGTCGCCGCCAATCGGGATGAGGACGTCGATCTTCTTCGCGGCGAGAACACGCAGAACGTGATCGGTGACATCGAACGGGCCGTCGCCCTCGGGTGGATCACCGAGGAAGTCGGGGTACGCGTCGCGTGAGACCCGTGCCGGGTTCGTGCGACTCGTGTGGAGGAAGGTCCCGCCGGTGCGGTCGATGGTGCGGACGTTGACCGGGTCGAGATCGATGAAGTTTTCGGCCATCGACTGCGGATCCGCGGGGTTCGCGTTCAGCAGTCCTCCCCAGCCGCGTCGGATGCCAATCACCTGATGGCCCTCGTGCGCCACCCGGTTCACGACGGACTTGATCGATGGGTTGAGGCCCGGGACGTCGCCGCCGCCGGTCAGGATTCCGATGCGCATGGTGATGCTCCTCTGACAGTGGATCTGCGTCGAGGATAGGCTGAGATGGGACGCAGCGGGAGCCGTCTCGCATGGCATCACGGGCCGTGCTTACATAGCTGTAGTTCACTCAACGGGGAGTCGCGTTGCCCAGCGACCGCTTTGCTCATCTCCATGTCCACTCCGAGTTTTCGATGCTCGACGGTGCCGCGCGGGTCAAGGACATGGTGCGAGCCGCTGCGGCGGACGCCCAGCCGGCGATCGCGATCACCGACCACGGCGTGCTCTACGGGGTCATCGATTTCTATCGAGCCGCGACGGAGGTCGGGGTCAAACCCATCCTCGGCATCGAGGCCTATGTGACCCCCGGGTCGCGCTTCGACCGGCTGCCCCGCAGGGAAGACAGGCGCTATCACATGACCCTGCTCGCCGAGAACGAGACCGGGTACCGCAACCTCATGAAGCTGGCCTCGCGCGCATACCTCGAAGGCTTCTACTACAAGCCCCGGATGGATCGTGAACTGCTCGCGGAGCACCACGAGGGGATCATCGCCGCCTCCGGGTGCCTTGGCGGCCACGTTCCGCAACTCCTCGCACCCGACGGCTCCAGCGAGGAGGGGAACGTCGGGCAGGTCCGCGACTACGACGCCGCCGTCGAGGCCGCAGCGATGTACCAGGACATCTTCGGCAAAAACAACTGGTTCATCGAAGTCCAGGACCACGGCATCGCCGGTCAGCAGTTGATCATGGACGACCTCCTCCGGATCTCCCGGGACATCGGTGCCCCGCTGCTGGCATCGAACGACAGTCACTACACCTACGCCCACGAGGCCGACGCACACGATGCGCTCCTCTGTATCCAGACCGGAGCCAACAAGTCGGACGAGGACCGGTTCCGGTTCCAGTCGGAGGAGTTCTACATCAAGACGGCCCGCGAGATGCGCGACCTCTTCCCCGACGACCGGTACCCGGGGGCGACGGACAACTCGCTGCTGATCGCGGAGCGGGTCGAGCTCAACATCGAATTCGGGAACATCCATCTGCCGCAGTTCCCCGTCCCGGAAGGGATGGACGAAGACGGGTACCTTCGCGAACTCGTCATGGAAGGGGCGAGGCGACGGTACGGCGAGTTGGACGACGACACCGTCCGACGGCTCGAGTACGAGCTGCGGGTCATCGCGGAGATGGGGTTCTCGTCGTACTTCCTGATCGTGTGGGATCTGATCTCGCACGCACGCGAGCGGGGTATCCGGACGGGCCCCGGCCGGGGGAGCGCTGCCGGGTCGATCGTTGCCTACTGCCTGAGGATCACCGACCTCGACCCGCTGCGATACGGGCTGATCTTCGAACGGTTCCTCAACCCCGGCCGACGGCAGATGCCGGACATCGACATGGACTTCGACGAGCGGTACCGGGGCGAGATGATCAAGTACTGCGCAGAGCGGTACGGCTCGGATCACGTCGCCCAGATCATCACGTTCTCGACGATCAAAGGGAAGCAGGCGATTCGCGATGCCGCCCGGGTGCTCGGCCATCCTTACGGGGTGGGTGACCGTGCCGCGAAGTTGATGCCGCCCGCCATCCTCGGCAAAGACGCGACGCTCACCCAATGTCTCGAAGATCCCGGACGGGAAGCGCCCCAGGCGGACCGGGATCACTACCAGGCCGCAGCGGGCCTGCGCGAACTCTACGAATCGGATGCGATCACGCGCGAAGTCGTCGACACGGCCCGCGGACTCGAAGGGCTGCGGAGGCAGGACTCGATCCATGCCGCCGCGGTCGTGATCTCCCCGGACCCGCTCACCGACGTCGTTCCTTTGCAGCGGAAGGGTGAAGATGCGGAGATCGTCACCCAATACGAGATGCATGCCGTCGAATCGCTCGGGCTGCTCAAAATGGATTTCCTCGGCCTCCGAACGCTGACGACGATCGAGCGGGCGCTGGATCTGATCGAACGCAACACCGGTCAACGGCCCGACATCGATTCGATCCCGCTCGACGATCCCGCCGTCTTCGAGATGTTCCAGCGCGGCGACTCGATGGGTGTGTTCCAGTTCGAGGGCGGCCCCATGAGGGCTCTGATGCGGAACCTCAAGCCGGAGGTGTTCGGCCATCTGGTCGCCCTGAACGCCCTGTACCGGCCCGGGCCGCTCGGTGCGGGGATGCACACCGAGTACGCCGATCGGAAGAACGGCCGCGCCCCGATCGAGTACGAACACCCGGACCTCGAGGAGATCCTCTCCGACACGTTCGGGATCATGGTCTATCAGGAGCAAGTCATGCAGACCGCTCAGAAGATGGCCGGGTTCTCGATGATCGAAGCCGACAGCCTTCGCAAAGCGATGGGCAAGAAGATCCCCGCGGTCATGAAGGAGCAGGAAGAGATATTCGTCGCCGGGTGTGTTGAGAAGGGGCATCCAGAGAAACTCGGGAGGGACCTGTTCAAGTTCATCGCCCACTTCGCCGGATACGGGTTCAACAAATCGCACTCCGCCGCCTACGCGTATGTTGCCTACCAGACCGCATGGTTGAAAGTCCACCACCCGGCGGAGTACATGGCCGCCGTGCTCACGTCGGTCAAGCGCGACAAGGACAAGACCGCCGTCTACCTCCACGAATGCCGCGTCGCCGGAATCCCGGTCCGTGTCCCCGACGTGAACGTATCCGAGTCGGACTTCGTCGGCAAGGACGGTTCGATCGCTTTCGGGCTGTCCGCGATTAGAAACGTCGGGGAAGCCGTCGTCGCCCAAATCGTCGCCGAACGGGCCAGGGGAGGTCCGTTCACCGACTTCTCCGATTTCGTAGATCGCGTGGACGTCAGCGTGCTCAACAAGCGGACGATCGAGTCACTCATCAAGGGAGGCGCTTTCGATTCGCTCGGTCACCGGCGACGGGGCCTCTTCGAGGTGGCGCACGACACGCTCGATGCCACGATCGCCAGACGCCGGGCGGAAGAGATGGGTCAGTACAGCCTGTTCGGAGGAGCGGGCGACGATGTCGAGCAGGTCTCGCTCGCCGTTCCCGATGTCGAATGGGACAAGAAGGTGAAGCTGGGATTCGAGAAGGAGATGCTCGGTCTCTACGTCTCGGACCATCCGCTCCTCGGCGTGGAGCGGACCATCGAAGCGATGTGTTCGACGTCGATCCCCGGACTGTGGGACATGTCCGACAAGGCGACGGCGACGATCGGTGGGATCATCGGATCGCTCAACATCCGGTACACGAAGGCCGGTGATCCGATGTATTTCTTCACGTTCGAGGATCTCCAAGGGTCGGTCGAGGTGGTGTGTTTCCCGCGAACCGTCGCCGAGTACGGACCGTTGCTTCGTGAGGATGCCGTCCTCATCGTTACGGGCCGGGTCGATCATCGCGGCGATGACATCAAGCTGATCGCCCAACAGGTCCGGGAGCCCCGACTCGATGCAGAGAGCGCCGTGCGGCTCCGCGTCCCCGCCACACGGATGTCACGATCCGGTGTGGAACAGCTTCGTTCCGTCCTGGCGAATCACCCCGGCAATGCCGCGGTCTTCCTCCACATGACGTCGCCGGAGGGTGAGCGGGTGATTGAACTCGGGAGCGAGCACCGGGTCGAGCCCCGGTCGGCGCTGTTTGCCGAACTGCGGGAGATTCTCGGGCCGTCGGTCGTCATCTGATCCCGACGATCGGGTCCAGGCCGGCGACGTCGTCGAGCAGGAGAGACAGGTTGTCGACGGTGATGGGCGGCTCGGCGACCCAGGGAACCGTCAACAGCGGAACCCCGTAGCGCCCGGCGAGCCCTTCCATGGCGGTCGCCTGTCTCCGTGCCTCACCGCCCCAACGCATCAGGTTCGCTTTGAGCGTCGCCCGAAGCTCGGGGTTCGGTATCCCACGCAACGGACGCCCCGCCGCATCGGCCCATGCGAGTGGCAACGCGCGGTTCAGGAGAACCGCCGACGGGCTGATCGAAACGTCGGTCAACTCTTCGAAGAAGCGCAGAACTTCGGCCACGGGGGCCGGATCCGCGGTCGTAACGACGAGGGTCGTGGCTCGCCGTTGGTGTTGCTGAATCGTCGCGGCGCGGGCGGCGAGACGGTCGTACATGGTGCGGAGGTCGAGGAGAAATTCGGCGACGTCTTCGAGGAGCGCACCGCCGAGCACCGTATCCGCGATCTTCAGCAAGGGTTTCCCGGTGAACCGGTACAGGAAGCGTCTGCCGGGGAGCTGGGCGCCGGTGAGCCACCGCAGCAGCTTCCCTCCGATGAGATCCGCCGTCTGCGACGGCGCGAGGAAGAAGTCGAGTCCGCCGGCGGAAGGCGGCGTGTCGACGACGATGGCGTCCCACGATCCGGTCTCGATCATCGTCGCCATTGTCTCCGTCCCGGCGAACGATTGGGCTGCGGGGAAGCGATCGGCGATGGCCCGGAAGTAGTGGTTCTCCATGAGTCGCTCGGCGACGTCCGGGTCCGCATACCGCTGCACCACGCCTTCCCAGGAGGCGGTTGCGTCGAGCGTCGAAGCCCACAGTCCCGGCACGCCGGGAACGGGGGAGGGTTCGTTCGAGAGCGAGTGGAGATCGAGTGCGTCGGCGAGACGACGGGCCGGGTCCACGGTCATGACGACGGTCCGCCGGTCCGGTTCGGCGAGGCGGATCGCAAGAGCGGCCGAGATCGTGGTCTTGCCGACGCCCCCGGCCCCGGTGACGATCACGGTTCGGGTCGTCTTCCTCATACGGAGGCCTCGAGGATGTCGGCGAGCCTGGCGGCGACTTCGCCGGGGGTGTGGAAGCCGAAGAGGAACGGCAACCGGCGATCGTCTCTCGGGATCGAGTCGAGCCAGAGTGCCTGTGCCTCGACCAGGCCGGTGTGGAGCAGGCCGGCTGCGCGAGCGGGGCTTTCGGGGAGCGCGACGATCGCGTCTTGCGGGACTCCGAGGGGGTCGAGGACGCGGTTGGCGATGACGCCGCTGATGAGGATCTGACGGCCCGTGTCAATCTCGGCGATCGCCTCCCTGGTCTCTTGAACCGCCAGCTCCTCCGGTGTCGTGACGAGCACCAGGCTGCTCACCTGGGGATCGGCGAGCGTCGTTTCGAGCCGCGCCGCTTGCTCCCTGACCGCCCCGGTCGGCACGAGACCGGTGATGGTTTGCGGAGCCGAGAGGTACGACTGGAGCTGACCGATCGGCGGTGCGTCTGCGATCACGAGATCCCACCTGTCACTCCAGGCTTCGAAGATCGGCTTGCCCATCGTCACGATCTCCCGGATCCCGGGGGCCGTGTCGGCGAGGACGCTCAGGGCGTTCGACAGCTGACGTGTCGGGAGGGACCGGGCGATGTGGAGTTGCAGGCCGAGATACTCGTCGAGGGCGTGGGATCGGTCGACGGCCATGCCGTACAGGCCCGGGCGAATCCGGGTCGCGTCGTAGGCGAGCGAATCCACACCGAGGTGGGAGGCGAGACCGTCCGATCCGACCATGGCGAGTGCGAGGACACGTTTGCCGCGGCGGGCGGCGATGATCCCGAGGGCGGCCGAGACTGCCGACTTTCCGACACCACCTTTGCCGGAGACGATGAGCAGCCGTCGATCGAGCATCGCGCAGAGCGTAGTCGTCGGCACCGATCCAGAACGCTCGTGCGGTACGATCAACTCTCAGGAGAACAGGAGGCGTGATGGCCCAGTTGAACATCGACGAGTTTCTGGCCCGGTTCCGGGACCGGGCCCAGGCCGTGAAAGAGCGCGGCATCCCGCCGCTCGAAGGCGAGGCCAGACGGGTGTGGATCGAGAGCGCAGAACACGACTACATGGACTATTCGCTCGTCGGCCGGGCACAGTGGTCCGTCGAGGATGACGCCCTCGTCCTCAGGATCCCGCTGAAGGGCTGACCGGCCGGACCTACCCGGCTCCCCGGCGCTTCTGCTCGAGCCTCCGCTCTTCCTGCAACCGGGCGAGTGCGTAGTCATCGTGATCGACGAAGCGCATGGCGTCGGCGATGACCGTGTGCCCGGCGACGGTGCGGATCTGGTCGTGCATCTGCTGGGCGACCCGGCGATACCCCGGATGTCCGGACGGCTGGCTGCGAAGTTCGAGGAGATGGAACGCTTCGCGTGCGTTCATCTGGATGTAGTACCGGACGCGATAGGCGAACGGGACGGCGTACTGGGCGGCTGCGCTGCCGTGCATCGCTCCGATGTGCTCCGCCAGCGAGGCGCTTCGCTCCATCACCTCATCCCAGAGGTCCGTCGCACCGATGTCACCGATCGCCTCTGGCGTGATGTAGCCATGATCGGGCGAGAGACGCTGCCACTCGATCGTCAGCATTCGGTGTCGCTGGAGATCGCGGAAGATGCCGTAGTCGGAGAGGATGTCGAATCGGTACGACGTTCGTTCCATCGCCCGGCCCGGCTTGTGGCGCCGGTTCCCCCGGGAGCCAACCGCGGCGTTGATCAAACCAACCCGGTCCTTCGTCGGGAGGCCGCGCACGTAGTCCAGCAGTTGATCGTCGGGAAGATCGGAAGCGGCATAGAGGGCGGCTGCAGCGACCTTCGTCTCGCCTTCGGGATCCCAGTCGACGAGCATCACTTCCGGTCGCTCTCCCGGTGATTGACCGACCGCACCTGCCCGCGCATCGAGATCCGACGCAACGGCGGCGAGGTAGTCACTCCACGCCTGCCCGCGGTCCGGTAGATCCACACGGGTCAGGAACGATGGGATCATCTTGCGCAGCTCGACGAGCATCAGATCCGAGTAGGCGCGGACTTCGGCGAGGGGATGGGAGCGCATGCGCATCAGCAGCATCTCGTAGGCCTGGCCGCTGCCGAAGATCCCCACGTTTGAGGTCGTCGCGGCCGGGAGCAGGCCGCGCAGATCGTCGCATGCCTTGGCACGGATCGTGGAACGCCACACGGCGGGCGTGTCCGACTCACTCTTCGGATACAGACCCTCGTAGAAGGGAACGGCCCGTCCGATCAGCGACGTGTACGTGTCGAAGACGAAATCCATCGTCGTGCGGTACTCGCCCTCGAGCGGTGAGCCAACGAGTTCGGGCGGGATGTGATACCGGTACCGATCACCGAGCTTCTTGTCGTAGAAGATGTACCGGGTCGACTGCTCGAGGTATGACGCCAGACGTCCCCACTCCAGGACCTTCGTGAGGACGTTCGAGGCCTGCTCGCATGCGAGATGCGCACCGCCCAGTTGGGCCACCGAGTCGTCGCCGAACTGGTTGAACACCCGATCGTAGAGGCCGCGTGCATGCGCCAACGCGACCTCCGGATCGGCTGCGGCGAGATGCTCTGCGATGGCTTCGACGCCGGTGTCCGAATCGCCCGCGAACTCGTCGAGGAAGAGACGGCGAACCGACCGCGGAGAGCGGCTGTAGCGAGCGAACAATGCCCCTTTGACTACCTCTGGGAGGTTGATGATGCCGAAGACGGGACTGTCGACGTTCGTGAAGAATCGAGAGAGCACCGCCCGTTCCTCTTCGGTGAACGTCTCGACGTAGTAGCCGGACGGCGGGGGTTCGCTTGGGGTGGATTGTGAGAATGACATCGTTGGCATTTGACCGTAGCAGCGTGTCGGGAACCGGAGCAACCGCCCATCGCGGGTAGCCTTGAATCCGTGGTGATACTTCTCCGTACGCTTCTCGGCATCCTCGTGGCGATCGCTGCCGCGACAATCGCGGTTCCGATCCTCGTCCTGGCCGATCTCGCAGGCGGCGGATCCGGCTGGGGCTTGTGTCCGGGGGGCCTCTCAACCTGCTCCACGTCGTACTTCGCGGGCCCCGAACTCGCCATCATCCTTCTCGGGGTTCTGTTTGTGATGCTCGGCGGTTCGGCGTTGTGCTTGCGTGCGTTGCGGAAACACGGCACCCGTCAATGAGCTTCGGAAACGGCTTCCGCCGCGGTTAGGTCTGCCATCTCCGGTGGGGTGAACGTCAGAACGACGTACATGCCGATCATGATCATCGCTGCTCCGAACCATCCGCGTGTGGTGAGACGCTCGGCGAGCACGACCGCCGCCACGATTGCAGCGAACAGCGGTTCGGCGCTCAACACGATGGCGGTCCGGCTCGGGCCGATCACCCGCTGGGCGTTGACCTGCATCAGGAAGGCCCAGGCGCTGACGACGACACCGGTGACGATGAGCGCCGGGATCACCGACGTCGGAGGCAGCGGGAAGCCTTCGAACATGGCAGACGAGGCCAACCCGAGAACGGCGACGACGAGCAACTGAATTGCCGTGAACGGCACGACGGCATGACGGGGAGCGAGAAACGACAGCAGCACGATGTGTGCGGCGAAGATCACGGCACAGAGCAGCGTCAGCACGTCACCGCTGTTGAGATCGAGGCCGGAGGTGATGGTGAGCAGACCGAGTCCGAAGACGGCGAGGGCGGCGCCGAAGACGGTCGCGGGAGCCGGGAAACGTTTCAGGACGGCGGCGGCGAGAAGCGGTGTGAATACGACGTAGAGGCCGGTGATGAGCCCCGAGTTCGATGCCGTCGTCGCAGCGAGCCCAGCGGTCTGCGTGGCGTAGCCGGCGAAGAGGAAGATCCCGGCGGCCGCACCGTCGATCCAGACCCGGCGACCCCGCGGCCGGGCGAAGAGCAGCAACACAACGGCTCCGAGCAGGAACCGCCATCCCACGAAAGAAAGCGGTGGGAGGATCGCGACGGCGTCTTTGATCACCACGAACGAGGCGCCGAACACGAAGGCGGCACCCGTCAGACCGACGTACGCACGTGTCCTGGGGCTCATGGCGGGGAAGGTATCAGGCCCGGGCGCGGTAGCGTTCCGTGCGATGGAAGATTCCGACGAGTTCGACGATGTTGTCCTCCCGCTGCGGGACCGCTTCGGGGAGTACGCGGCCGTGTTCGCCGTCGGGTTTGGGGTCTCCGTCGTGGTCGGCGTCGTCGTCGGGTTGTTCACCGGCGGGTCGCTGTGGAGCGCCGCCGGTTACACGGTCATGTTGCTCGGCGTCGTGATGATGCTGGCCGGAGGCGCATCCGGGGGCGGCTATACGCACCTGGGGGCCGGGGCGGTCGGTGCCGCGTTCGGTGGCCGCAGGGTCGACGAGGAGGAGCAGGAGTATCAGGAGCGCCGGGCCGGGAAGCGTCAGGATCCGATGGAGCGTCTCCAGAAGGGCCTTCGTCCCGAGGCCAACCCCAGGGCGTTCTGGCAGGTCGTCGGTGGCGTGCTCTATATCGCCGTCGGAATCGTCATCGTCACCCTCGGCACATAGGCGTCTGGCGTTGGATCAAACCATATATGGTTCAGATCAACGCTGGAGTCCTAGGGGCGGGCGATGACGGGCTTGCCGTCTTCGATGCCGGCGATCGTGACGACGGACCAGACATCCCAGCCGTGAGCCTCGAGTAGATCGCGGCCCCCGGCGAACTGCTTCTCGACCACGAACGCGTAGCCGGCGACTTCGCCTCCGGCCTCTTCGACGATCTGGCCGAGCGACTGTGCGGTCCGCCCGCCGGCGAGGAAGTCGTCGATGATGAGGGCCCGGCCACCCGGTTCGAGCGCACGCCGTGCAACCTCGATGCGATACTCGACTCCCTTGGTGGGTGACATGACCTCGCGAACGAGCGTGTCTCGATCACCGATGGAGTGATACTTCTTCGCATAGACGACGGGGACCGGCAGATACCGGGCCGTCGCCATGGCGGGTGGGATCCCGGAGGCTTCCGCGGTGACGATGAGGTCCGGTTCGAGATCGGCGAAATGCTCCGCGATCTGCCGTCCGATCTCGTCGATGATCACCGGGTCGACTCGATGATTGAGAAAGTCGTCGACGAGGACGAGATCACCCGAAACCCGGCCCCGTTCTTCCACGATTGCAGCAATATCCATGCCGGAAGCGTAGCCGGTGTCCGGGTGCGGGCCGATCAGCCGACTTCGACGAACCACCCGGCACCGACCGATGTCGCAGGCTAGGGTACCGCGCCAGAGTCTGTGAACCGGGGGGTTGTGATGTCGTCGATGCGTTTCATTTCGAGGATCGTATTGCTGGTCGTGCTTGCGGTGGTGACGTCGCTGGTGACACCGGTTCAGGCGGATCACGCGTCGGCGCAGGAGGCTTCTGGTCCGGTTCTTGGCGCTCAGTTGTATTCGACGGGTGAACCGGTCGAGATTGAGGTGCTCAGCGCGGGCGCGGCCCTGACGTCGACGTTGTTCCTGCTTGATCCTGAGGAAGTTCGCATCGCGACGAATCGTGATGTGGGGACGGTCGTGACCGTCGGTCCGTATGAGTCGGGTCTTGAGTTGGTGTTCGGCATTCGCGTGTCGGGTCGTGAGTATCGGATGGGTCCGGCTGAGCGGAATCCCGATGGAGTGGTGCATGCAGCGGTGGAGTTCCTTGATGATGGTTGTGCGATTGTGGGGTTCGAGGATCTGTTCGGTGGTGGGGATCGTGATTATGACGACAATCGTTTCCGGTTCTGTGGCGGGGTCGCTTCTGAGCCGCCGGATCCCGAGCCGGATCCCGACCCTGAGCCCTTCGTCCCGCCGGTAGCAGATGCCGGTCTTGATCAGTCGGTTTCGGAGGGTTCGGTTGTCACACTGGATGGGACCAACTCGACGGCGTCGACGAGTCCGGTGTTGGATCCGTCGGAGGCGACGGAGAGTCTGCCGGGTGGTACGGCGCTCGGTGTCGGGTTGTCGGGTCTCGATGTGGAAGGCGGCGGATTGCAGGCGGTTGGGTCGGTCGACGTGGGGGAGGGTCCTGCGGTTGCGAATACGAGCATCGTTTATGTGATCGATGTTTCCGGTAGCGCCGGCTGGGCTGGGGGTTGTGGCGGGGATCAGAATGGTGACGGTCGGAGCGATCAGATCATCGACTGTGAGATCGCTGCCGCGTTGGAGCTGCATGAGTCGGTGTTGGCTGCCGGGTCGGTGGACAAGGTCGGGGTTGTGCGATTCCATTGGTACGGCAGTGTTGTGGATGTTGATCCCACGTCCGGGTTTGCGTCGTTGACGGCGCCGGATGCCGACGTGGACGGCAACGGCGTCCTTGATATCGAACAGGCGCTGCAGGGTTTGCACGCTGGGGGCGGAACGGACTTCGTGTCCGCGGCGTCGACGACGTGTGATCTGTTGGGTCAGGCCGGGTCGCCGAATCTGGTTGCGGCGTTCATCTCCGACGGCGTGTCTTCGGCGGGCAATCTCGCGAGTGTGGTGCCGTGTGATCCTCCGGTGACGTTCGAGACGTTCGCGATCGGTGCTGCGAATTCGTGCACGGCGGGGAGGGAGAACGTCCGGCTTCAGGATCTCGCCGACTTGTCGGGCGGGAGTTGCACACACGTACCCGATGTGGGTGACTTGCCGGGGATCTTGCCCGAAGTGATCGGGTCGCGCATCGTCGGGGTGGAGTACACGATCGACGGCGGTGACCCTGTGGATTTCTCAGACGAGATCGGAGTTCCTGTCGACGGACCGTCGACGGTTGATCTGTCGATCCCGTTGCCCGCCGATCTGGCGGGAGGGACCCATGAAGTATGTGTGACGGTGTATGGCACGGACGTGGGCGGTGACGGTTCGGTCACAACGTGTTCTGAGGTGAAGAGCCTGTCGGGCGAACTGACCTACCGGTGGGATCTGATCGACGTGGATGGCCCTCCGATCTTCTTGTCGTCGGCGACGTCGGCGACTCCTTCGTTTGTCGCACCGGATGACGCAACGTATCTGTTCGAGTTGACGGTGACCGACGGTGCGGGGCTGACCGACACGGATCGGGTTTCGGTCACGGTTTCAAATCTGGATCCTTCGGTGACGATCGAACCGGGGGCGGCATTTGCGGGCGGTGTCACGTTGCTGAACGCCTCGTTCACCGATCCGGGTTGGATGGATACACATTCGGCCACGGTGGATTGGGGCGATGGGGCCGTTGATGAGGTTGTGGTGACGGCGCAGGGTTCGGGTTGGGGGACGTTCTTCGGTTCGCATGTGTTCGAGTCGTCGGGCACGTATGCGGTGATGGTGACGCTGTTCGATGACGACGGCGGGTCGGTGGTGGCGTCGGTGGCTGAGCTGACGGTGGCGGATCCGGTGGCGGTGTGGGCCAACTCTGAGACGGCGTCCAAGACGCTGGACTGGTCGGGTGCGTCGGGGACGATCACGGGTCGGGTGCACACGAACAATGAGCT
>JANTHO010000038.1 GCA_024762335.1 Acidimicrobiia bacterium
ATCCGCGGGGCAGACGGTCCCGTCGCCGATGCCGCGACGATGATCAGCGGTTTCACCCCGGTCGTCATGGCCAACATCCACAACGACGGGTCCAAGAAGCTCGGCCCCTACAACCTCGTCGGAACCTGGTACTGGGCTCACGGGAGCGACACAACCGAGCGCCCGGTCCGCACGATCGATCTCGAGGCGGTCTACCTGGACGGCAACGACTACGCACCCGAGATCCTCGCGGCGTTCGATGCCGACGGCAACGGCGTCATCTCCGACGCCGAACTCGCCATCGACACCGACGCCAAAGAAGAGACCATCAAGAGCCGTCTCGCAGCGCTCGGGCTGGAGAATCCGCACATCGTCGGCGAGATTCAGCCGTACAACGTGTCGCACGGTGTCGTGGGAGACGGCTGGGCCACGAAGGACTGTCAGGTGTGTCACTCGTCCGATTCGGTGCTCTCCGCTGCGATGCCGATCGGCGACCATGTGCCGGGCGGCGTCATGCCGACCTTCGTCGGAGACGCACACACGGAAACGACCGGGCAGCTCATCCTTGCTGAGGACGGCTCGATCGCCTATCAGCCGGAGACGACGGCCGACGGAATCGACGTTCTCGGATCAGACTCTGGAGGCTGGGCGGACTGGCTCGGCCTGGCCGCATTCATCGGCGTGATCCTCTTCGTCCTCCTCCACGCCACGCTGCGTTTCCTCGCCCGTCGCAAGTACGGGGTGCCCGAGAACGTCCAGTACGAAGAGGAGTACCTGTACGACCGGTATGAGCGGTTCTGGCATTGGATGCAAGCCATCGTCATCATCGGGCTGATCCTCACCGGAATCGTGATCCACTGGCCGTCGAGCGCCGGGTCGTTCCGCTGGATGATCCTCGTACACAACGTGCTCGCCCTCATCCTCGTCATCAACGCCGTCGTCGCCCTCATCGACGCCCTCGCAACCGGGTTCATCAAGCAGTTCATCCCGCACCCGAGAGGGTTCTTCAGCCAGGCGATCACACAGGCCGTCTTCTACATGCGGGGGATCTTCCTCAACGAGCCGCACCCGTTCGAAAAGGAGAAGGGGAACAAACTCAACCCACTCCAGCAGGCGACGTATCTCGTGATCCTCAACGTCCTGCTCCCCCTGCAGATACTCACCGGCATCCTCGTGTGGGGCGCACAGCGTTGGCCCGACGTGACCGATGCACTGGGTGGCCTCCGGTGGCTGCTTCCGGTCCACACGCTCATCGCATGGCTCTTCGCAGCGTTCGTCGTTCTCCACATCTACCTGACGACATTGGGTCCGACACCGCTGTCGAGCATCCGGGGAATGATCACGGGGTGGGAAGAAGTCGAAGTCGGCCATGCCGAAGAGGAGGTCGTGTCCTGATGACGATCAAACCGATCGGCCCGTCGGTGAGGAAGGGCAAAGCGCCCAACCCGCGGCCGTTCATGAACCCGTACCTCGCCGGGGTCCTCCTCGGGTTGGTGCTGTTCCTCTCCGTCCTCCTGACCGGCGACGGTCTCGGGGCCTCCGGTGCGGTTGAGCGCGTCCTGTCAGGAGTCCTGGACTTCATCGTTCCCGGCCACGTCGACACGAGCGCCTACCTGGTGAACTATGCAGGCGGGGACATCAACCCCTGGTCGCATTGGATCGTCTTCCTCGCTCTCGGCACGCTATTGGGTGGATTCATCTCCGGCCTGATCGGCCGGCGGGTGTACACCGAAATCGTCAAGGGCCCCCGCATCTCGAACCGCACCCGCCTCTGGTTCGCCCTCCTCGGCGGAACGCTCGTCGGCTTCGGCGCCCGGTTCGCTCGAGGTTGTACGTCGAGCCAGGGTCTCTCCGGTTCGGCGTTGCTCTCGGTCGGTAGCTGGATCTTCATGACGATGTTCTTCCTCGGAGCACTCGTCGCCGCCCCGTTCGTCAAGCGACTCTGGAACGACTGATGCCTTTCCCACTCGACCTCAACGCACTGGGTGAGCCACTCACCAACCTGCTCTTTTTCACGATCGGGATCGGCTTCGGCTTCATGCTCGAGCAATCCGGATTCGGCAGAGGCACGAAACTCGCGGCACAGTTCTACTTCAAGGACTTCGCGATGTTCAAGGTGATGTTCACCGCCGTGATCACCGCGTCCGTCCTCATCTACGGTTCGGCCGCCATCGGCATCCTCGACATGCGATCCGTCTTCATCCCGTCCACGTACGTCTGGCCGATCGCTGTCGGTGCGTTCACCCTCGGTGTCGGGTTCGTCATCGGTGGACTCTGCCCGGGAACATCGATGGCCGGCGCTGCGACGCTCAAGATCGACGCGATGGTGTTCCTTTCCGGCGTGTTCGTCGGAGCGTTCCTCTTCGGAGAGACCATCCCCATCTACTTCTCAGGCTTCTGGACCTACTCGAACTTCGGACGCCTCACACTCCCCGACTGGCTCAACATATCGAGCGGAGTCGTGATCTTCGTGATCGTCGTGGCGGCGCTGCTTCTCTTCTGGGCATCCGAAGCCTATGAGAAGAAGGCACTGGATCTGGATCCGAAGGATGCCCCGAAGGGCCGGTACATCGGCGCAGGTGTGCTCGTCGCTCTTGCCCTCGTCATCGTCGTCATCGGTGACCCCGGTACCAACGACTACTGGAGTGTCGTCTCCGCCGAACAGCAACTTCGACTCGACAACCGTGAAGTGCAGATCCACCCCGGCGAGCTGCTCGCCATCATGCACGACAAGGGCAAGAACGTGATCATGCTCGACGTGCGGGATCAGCGGGATTACAACCAGTTCCACATCCGGGCCGCCCGTCAGGTCGATCCGAGCCTCGAAGCCGTCGAAGCGGTCGCCCTCGACGATCTCGGCGACGTCAGCAACCGGACCGTCGTCGTGGCTATGAGCAATGGTGAAGAAGCCGCCACAGAGGCATGGAAAACGCTGATCGCAAACAACGTGATCAACTCCTACATCCTCGAAGGCGGCATCAACGAGTGGCTCGAGATCTTCGGGGAGGATGCCGATCCGAAACCGGTCAACTACCCGGACCAGCTCGCGTTCACCTTCACCGAGGCCATCGGAGGACGCTGCATCGCCTCGGATCCCGACCACCACGAGTTCGAGCTCGTCTACGAACCGAAGGTGAAGATCGCCGCAGCCGGCGCCGTCGTCGGCGGAGGGTGCGGGTAGCGGTAGAAAGTAGATAGTAGAAAGTAGAAAGACCCGAGCCACGCGCCCGGGTCCTCTCTTTGCCTCTTGCTTCTTTCTACTTTGTACTTTCTACTGAGCGAGGCGCTCGTTCACTAGACGGGCGACCAGGGCTCCGTCGACGTCCTTGCCCTTCTTCATGACCGCACCGATCACGCGGCCCGTCATCTTCGGGTCGTCTGCCCCGAGTTCGGTGATGACCTCATCGACGAGTGCCCGTGTGGCGTCTTCGTCGAGCTTCGCCGGAAGGTACTTCGAGAGGTACTCGATCTCGAACGTCAACTTGTCGGCCTGTTGACGGCCGCGGTCCCCCATGGCCGCATATTCGTCACGCGCTTTCGTCATCCGCTTCACGTATGTGCTGATGGTCGACAGATAGAGATCCTCGTCCACCTCGCCCGTGAAACCCGGTGCCGCCTTCGCCACCGAGACCTCGGATTGAATCTGGCGGATCGCATTGAGCGTGGCTCTATCGCCGCTCTTCATGGCCGTCTTCTGCTCGGCTGCGAGCTGGTCCTGGATCGTCATTCGCTTCAACTCCCGTCGACTTTCGGCCAGGCTACCGATCCGTTCCGCTCATTCGCGACAACTGTTTGCAACCTTCCAGGTCATGGCAATACAATTTGTCGGCAAACCGACCAGAACCAGTTGACAAGTGGGGACCTTTGTGAAAACATTCACATTCACGAAGCCGTACTTGGAAGCGTTTCGAGGAGATACCACTGTGCTAACTGTCACCGACTGGCGCGAGCTGGCCGCTTGTCGCGACTCCGATCCCGACCTGTTCTTCCCCATCGGAACGACCGGTCTCGCAACCGACAAGATTCGTCAGTCGGTCGCCATTTGTTCCGCCTGCGCTATGCAGGAAGAGTGCCTCCAGTATGCGCTGGAAACCAACCAGGAGGCCGGTGTCTGGGGCGGATACCCCGAAGACGACCGCAGACGGCTTCGTAAGCGCTGGCTGGCCGAGCGTCGTAGAAGGCGCCAAGCCGCAAGCTGACAACCCACCAGTTCAACCCTCGGACCCGGTATCGCACCGGGTCCGAATCGCGTCAGGCGTCCCCTGAGAATCCCACGTCGCGCCGACGGGCGGATTCGATCTCGACGAACGCCACTTTCTCGAGAACGATTCCGTGACGGTGCCCGCGGGCGTCGGAAACCCAGAGCAACTGCTCACCGTTCCGGGATGCCTCTTCGAATTCGGCGGCAATGTTGTGCCCTGGCTCGACCTCGATCTCGAGCTCCCGACTCGCCGACATCCCGAAACGAACCTTCGTCGTCTCTCTGATCGTATCGCTCATCTCACCCTCTCCTGGCTGTGACCCGATCGTAACGGTCGCTACGCCTCATTCGTTGTTGATGACGAGTTCCGGGTGGCTGCGGGCCACAGGCTTGCGCTTCTCGATCTCCTCAGCCAGCCGGTCGAATGCTGCGACGGCTTCACCATCCGGCTCCACGGCGACGGCCGGAAGCCCCCGATCGGCACCTTCGCGCACGGCCGGTACGAGCGGTATCTGTGCGAGGAGGTCGGTACCGAGTGTCCCGGCGAGCGCCGCTCCCCCGCCCTCGCCGAAGATCATGTACCGCTTGCCGTCGTCCCCGATGAACCACGACATGTTTTCGACGACGCCGAGAACGTCCTGGTTGACCTTCTCCGCCATCAAGCCGGCCTTGACGGCGACCCGCTCCGCCGTCGGCTGAGGTGTCGTCACCACGATCGTCTCGGAACGGGGCAGGAACTGACTGAGAGAGATCGCCACGTCACCGGTTCCCGGCGGCATGTCGATGAGCAGGTAGTCCGGATCGTCCCACAGCACATCGACGAGGAACTGTTCGAGGGCCTTGTGGAGCATCGGTCCGCGCCAGATCACGGCCTGGTCGGGGCCGATGAAGAAGTCCATCGACATGACGCCGACGCCGTACGCCTCGGGCGGAAGCATCACTTCGTCGAGAACGACCGGCTGTCGTTCGACCCCGAGCATCTTCGGGATCGAGAAACCCCACACGTCGGCGTCGATGATCCCGACCCGATGTCCGCGAGCCGCGAGCGCGACACCGAGGTTCGCCGTCACCGACGACTTGCCCACCCCGCCCTTGCCGGACGAGATCCCGATGACCCTGGTCTTGGATCCCGCGCGGCCGATCGTGATCTCGCGGATGTTGGGGCCCTGAACCTTCTCCACGACCCCGGTACGTTCCGTATCGGTCATCGTTGTGAAGTCCACGGCAACGATGGCAACGTCATCGACGGTCCTTGCAGCTTCCGTGACGTCGTTGCGGATCGTGTCCTTCAATGGGCAGCCGGGCACCGTCAATGCCACCTGCACATGCACGCTCCCGTCGGGAGCGATGGTCACGTCCCGCAGCATTCCCAGTTCTTCGATCCCGCGATGAAGCTCGGGATCCTGCACCGCACCGATGGCAGCCCGAAGGGCATCGACATCCACCACAGACAACTCCTATCCAGATAGTGAATAGAAACTATAGTGATGGACGGTTCTCCAGATTCGGCGCGGGACGTACATGGACATTGAAGCATTCGACAGAGAAGTAGCGGACCTGGCATCAACGCTCGGGGACACGACGCGGCGCGGCATATACGTCGCGGTGCGCGAGTCGCTCGAGCCGGTCACGGCTTCGCAGATCGCCGATCTGTTCGACATCCATGCGAACGTCGCTCGCCACCATCTCGATCGTCTGGTCGCCGACGGCTACCTCCAGGTGACACGTCGGCGGCCCTCGGGACGGACCGGCCCCGGCGCCGGTCGTCCGGCCAAGCACTATGAGCCGACGCGGAAGAACGTGTCGGTGCAGTTTCCGGCTCGCCGCTACGACCTCCTCGCCGAGCTGCTGCTGCGCGTCATCGAGCGGGTCGCACCGGAAACCGCATCGGAAACCGCCAGGGAGATCGGCCGGGAGTTCGGACGCGAACTCGCTGCAGACATCGGCTTCCCGGATGAGACCGGCTACGACGCGGCCGCCATCGCCGTCGCGCGAGCATTGATGGGGGTAGGTTTCGAGGTCGAGGCACGACCGAGCGATCACGAGCTCGTGACCCGGTTCTGTCCGTTCGGCGAATCGGCGAAGAGCCACCCCGAGATCGTGTGCCAGATCGACCAGGGCCTCATCTCGGGCCTCCTCGAGGGAACCGAGCACATCCCCGTTGCCGTCGTCAACCCCCACGGCAACGAGGACGGCGACTGCGTGACCCACATCTGAGGCGCTCCCCGGTCTGCCACCACCGGGTAACGTGACGTCGTGAGCTGGATCGAGGTCATCGGCGACGAGTCCTGGAGTGGGGAACTTGCCCCATTGCGTGATCGCGTGAAGGACCCGGCGACGGACAAGGTGGATCACATCATGTCCATCCACTCGCTGAACCCGCAAGCGCTCGCCGCCCACGACGCCGTGTACCGCTCGGCGATGCGCGGTACCGGGACCCTGCGGAAGGTCGATCGGGAGCTCATAGCGTTCATCGTCAGCGACATCAACGGATGCCACTACTGACTGTTCCACCACCGGCGCGGTCTGCGTCGTCTCCTTCGCGATGACGATCTCCTCTCACGCATCGAACTCGATTGGAATACGGCGGGTCTCAGCGAGCGGAGGATCGGCATGCTCGAGTTCGCGGAGCGGCTGACCCTGACCCCGGGGAAGATGAACCGGGAGCACGTCGAGTCGCTGCGGTCGGCCGGTTTCTCGGATCGCGACGTGCTCGATATCGTGGAAGTCGTCGCCTACTACGCCTATGCGAACCGCATCGCCGACGGTCTCGGCGTCACGATCGAACCATGGATGGAACATGAGTGAGTTCACCGAGATGGCCCGGACGATCCACGCCGACCTGCCCGTCGTCGACGGCCACAACGACCTGCCGTGGGAGTTGCGGGTTCGCGCCGGATCGGATCTCGATGTCGACGACCCCTGCGAACACCTCGACGGCTATCACACAGATGTGCCCCGGCTCGCCACCGGGGGCGTCGGTGCCCAGTTCTGGGCGGTCTTCGTTCCGGCGTGGGATCCGTCCCCGTTCTTGACGACCATCGAGCAGGTGGATCTCGTCGGACGGATGATCGACCGGTGCGATCGGCTGGCCGCCGCCGACTCCGCCGCCGACGTCGCGGCAGCACGAGCGGCGGGCAAGACGGCGTCGCTCATGGGCGCCGAGGGGGGCCACTCGATCGAGAACTCGCTGGCGGCGCTTCGGACGTTCCGGCGACTCGGCGTGCGCTACATGACCCTCACGCACGGGGACACGATCGACTGGGCCGACTCGGCCACCGACGAAGCCAGGCACGGCGGACTCACGACATTCGGCGAGGATGTGGTTCGCGAGATGAACCGGATCGGAATGATCGTCGACATCTCCCACGTCTCGGCCGACACGATGCGCCATGCACTCTCAGTCAGCGACCGGCCCCTGATGGCATCGCATTCGAGCGCCTTCGCTCTCGCCCCGCATCCGCGCAACGTCCCGGACGACGTGCTGGAGATGGTGCGGGCGAACAACGGTGTGGTGATGGTCAACTTCTACCCGCCTTTCGTCCACGCCGAAGCGTCGGAGATGGCCATCGACATGTTCGCAACGGCCCGTGATCTGATGGCCCGTCTGGGCGACGAGACGGCCGTTCAGACTGAGTTGACGCGTATGCGGGAGGAGAACCCTTACCCCGAGGTCACCGTGGCTGACGTTGTCGATCACATCGATTACATCAGGACGGTGGCCGGCGTCGATCACGTCGGCATCGGATCCGACTTCGACGGAATCGACGTACTCCCGACCGGCCTCGAGGACGTCTCCACCTACCCGGCGATCACGGCCGAGCTGCTGGAACGCGGATGGGAAGAGCCGGAGATCAGAAAGGTCCTCGGCGAAAACGCGTTACGCGTTCTCGCCGCAAACGACTGAAGAGAACCAAGAGCCAAGAATCAAGAGCCAAGAAGTGCCCCGGCTCGGTCTCGATCCGCGGACTTCTCTTCCTCCCCCTCAGGGGGAGGTGGCCCGAGCGAAGCGAGGGACGGAGGGGGTCAGGGGTGGCCCTCCGAAGACAATGAGATCGTGCCATTCGCAACGGGGCAAAGCGTTGCCGGGGACGTGACGGACCGTCGGGGCCGCGACGATGCGGTGCGGCATCGCAAGGAACCATCTGACCCCCTCCGTCGGCTCCTTCGTCGCCGACACCTCCCCCTCAGGGCGAGGAAGAGGAGCGTCTTGGTTCTTGGCTCTTGGCTCTTGGCTCTTGGCTCTTGGCTCTTGGCTCTTGGCCCTATTCGCTTGCCATCGAGCGGATCACCATGTGGAGGATTCCGCCGTGGCGGAGGTACTCGACCTCGATCGGTGTGTCGCACCGTGCAATCGTCGTGAACTCGGTGACGGTGCCGTCGGCTTTCGCCGCTGTGACGTTCACCGACGCGCGCGGCGTCAGATCGTCGTCGACATCGACGGTGAACACCTCAGTTCCATCGAGACCGAGCGTTTCCGCATTCTCACCCTCGGCGAAGGTGAGAGGCAGCACGCCCATCATCACGAGGTTCGAACGGTGGATCCGTTCGTAGCTCTCGGCGATGACGGCCTTGACGCCGAGGAGGAACGTCCCCTTCGCCGCCCAGTCACGCGACGACCCCATCCCGTAGTCCTTGCCGGCGAGCACGACCAGCGGCACACCTTCAGCCTGGTAGTGCATCGAAGCGTCGTACACCGACTTGACCTCGCCGTCGAGGAAGTCGTGCGTCCATCCGCCCTCCGTTCCGGGAGCGATCTGGTTGCGCACCCGCACGTTCGCGAACGTCCCCCGGGTCATGACCCGGTCGTTGCCGCGCCGTGATCCATAGCTGTTGAACATGGCCGGCTCGACACCCTTGGAGAGCAGGTAGCGGCCTGCGGGCGTGTCGACGCCGATGGCTCCCGCCGGGCTGATGTGGTCGGTCGTGACCGAATCCCCGAGCTTCAGCAGCACCCGGGCGCCCTCGATCCGCTGGAGCGGCTTCGGGTCTGGTCCGAGATCCATGAAGAACGGGGGCTCCTGCACGTAGGTCGAGTCCGGATCCCACTCGTAGAGGGCCCCGGTCTCCGATTCGATGGCTCGCCACTCGGCCGATCCGTCGTACACCGCTCCGTACTCCTTGCGGAACTCGTCCGCGTCCACAGAGCTCGCCACGACTTCGAGCACCTCGCTCGATGTGGGCCAGAGATCGCGGAGGTAGACGTCGTCCCCATTCCGGTCCACCGCAAGCGGTTCCGTCGTCAGGTCGATATCGACCGTCCCTGCGATCGCATAAGCGACGACGAGCGGCGGCGATGCGAGATAGTTGGCGCGTACGTGCGGGCTGATCCGGCCCTCGAAATTGCGGTTCCCCGACAGCACGGACGTGGCGACGAGGTTGGCCTCTTCGATCCCTGCGGCGATCGGATCGGGCAACGGTCCGGAGTTACCGATGCAGGTAGTGCATCCGTATCCGACCGTCCAGAATCCGACCGCTTCAAGATCATCGAGCAGGCCCGACTTCGTCAGGTAGTCCGTCACGACCTTCGACCCGGGAGCGAGCGAGGTCTTCACCCACGGCTTGCGCTTCAGGCCACGTTCGTTGGCGTTCCTGGCGACGAGACCTGCAGCGATCATCACATCCGGGTTCGACGTGTTCGTGCAGGAAGTAATCGCGGCGATCACGACGTTGCCGTCACCGAGATCGAACGTCTCCCCCTCGGACGTGACGGTGGCGGTGGTACCGGCGACCGAACCTTCGGGCCGCAGGCTCGCTTCGAGATCGCTGTGCCACTGGCGCTTCATCGCGTCGAGCGTGATCCGATCCTGGGGACGTTTCGGTCCGGCGAGGGCCGGAACGATGGTGCCGAGATCGAGCTCGAGCTCGGAGCTGTACACGATCGGCCGGTTCTCGTCGTGCCAGAGACCCTGCTCCTTGTAATACTGCTCGACTGTGGCGATCAGCGCCTCGTCGCGTCCGGAGAGCCTCAGGTATTTGAGCGTCTGCTCATCGACCGGGAAGAACCCGACCGTCGCTCCGTACTCCGGAGCCATGTTGGCGATCGTAGCCCGGTTCGCCACCGACATGTTCGCCAGGGCGGAACCGTGATACTCGACGAACTTGCCGACGACACCGTGTTCGCGGAGCATCTGTGTGATCCGTAGCACGAGATCCGTCGCGGTCGCCCCTTCCGGCAGTTCGCCGGTCAGGCGGAATCCGACGACCTCGGGGATCAGCATGTAGATCGGCTGTCCCACCATGACGGCCTCGGCTTCGATCCCGCCGACACCCCAGCCGACGACACCGAGACCGTTGATCATCGTGGTGTGCGAATCGGTTCCCACGAGCGAGTCCGGATAGAGGTTTCCGTTGCTGTCCCACACGACTTTGGCGAGGTATTCGAGGTTGACCTGGTGGACGATCCCGGTGGCCGGGGGGACGACGCTGAACGAATCGAATGCCGACCTACCCCACTTGAGGAACTCGTACCGTTCGGCGTTGCGCTGGAACTCCTTCTCCGAGTTGATCTGCAACGCATCGGGAGAGTTGAACGCGTCCACCTGCACCGAGTGGTCGATGACGAGGTCCGCCGGGACCTGTGGGTTGACCTTGGCCGCCGTCGACTCGTCCCCGGTCATGCGAACGACCGCCGACCGCATGGCGGCCAGATCGACAACGGCGGGCACCCCGGTGAAGTCCTGAAGGACGACACGAGCCGGCTTGTATGCGATCTCGGCCTCCCCAACGTTTGCGGCGTCGTATCCGGCTACGGCAGCCACGTCGGCGTCGGTGACGACCCGTCCGTCGTGGTTCCGCAACGCCGATTCGAGCAGCACCTTGATCGAGTAGGGAAGGTTCTCGATGTCGCCCATGCCGTCGAGAGCGTCGAGTCGATAGATCACGCGCTCGCCGAGCGGGGTGTTGATCGTGCGGCGTGCTCCGAACGGATCGTGGATGTCGGTCATGGTGCGGCCTCGCAGACGTCTTGCGGTCGTGGTGTTCTCGAACCACGGCCATGATATCGGGGCGCCGCGGCGACTATTCCGATGCCCATCACGGTCGGTTCTTGCAACGCCGCGAATCGTCGATATCGGTGTTCGCCAAGTATCTTTCCCCGATGATCACTTCGGCATCCACTCATCGCTTCCGCATCGCTCTGGTCGCACTTCTCGCCGTATTCGCCCTCATCGCTGCGGCTTGCTCGAGCTCGGATGCTTCATCGTCTCCCGCCGATCTGGACAACGTTCCGGGAGCGGAAGCGACCCCCGCAGACGGAGACACGGCCGCCGACTTCACGGTGATGACGCTCGACGGCACCGGCTTCACCCTTGCGGACCATCTCAAGGACGACGGACGGCCGGTTTTCCTCAACTTCTGGGCATCGTGGTGCCCGCCGTGTCGTGCCGAGATGCCTGACATCAACGCTGCGTCGAAGTCGCATCAGGACGTCAAGTTCATCGGCATCGCTGTAAACGACGATCCGAAGGACTCCGTCGACTTCGCCACGTCGATCGACATCGGCTACACGATCGGTTTCGACGAGAAGGGCGACGTCGCCTACGAATACGACATCGTGGGACTTCCTGCCTCGTACATCATCTCTTCGGACGGCGTGATCGTCGATCGCGCATTCGGGGCCGTCACCGAAGCCGACATCGACGCCATGCTGGCCCGCTTCGACTCGTAGATCAGCGCCCGCGCCAGTTCGGTTCCCGCTTCTCCAGGAATGCCTTGACGCCCTCCGCAGCGTCTTCGGTCGTCGAGATCGCCGTCAGACCGATGTGAAGGTGGTCGAGCGCCGTATCGAGATCCATGTCTTCGACGGCGTAGAACGCCGCCTTTCCAAGGCCGAGCGCCGCCGGGCTCTGCGACGCCAGCGAATCAACGATCTCGTCGACCGTATCGTCGAGCTCTTCCGGTTCTACGGCACGGTTGATGATCCCGAGATCGGCCGCTTCCCGGGCATCGAAACGCCGTCCGAGCAGCATCATCTCCAGCAACGGCCGCCGCGGAACGAGAGGGCGGAGCACGGCGGTGATCATCATCGGCCAGAGACCGACGGCGATCTCAGGTGTGCCGAACACGGCGTGTCGCGATGCGACCGCCATGTCGCATCCGGCGACGACACCGAGGCCACCGCCCAGCGCATGACCATTCACCCGTGCAACGACCGGTTTCGGACATCTGCGCATCCGCCGGATCAGGTCGGCGAGGGCGCCGCGCTCACCGTGACCGGCGAGTGGGGCGTCGACGAATCCGCCCGAAAGATCTCCACCTGCGGAGAAGACATGATCACCGGCACCGGTGATCACGATCACCCGCACATCGGGATCACCGCATGCGTCGACGAGTACCCGGTCGATCTCCGCCATCGCATCGTTCGTCAGTGCATTCCGACGTTCGGGATCGTCGATCGTGACGGTTGTCCGAACCCCTCGAGTCTCGTAGCGAATCATGAGCAGAAACTACCAGGTGAGAGCATCCCCATCGTCGGCAGCCGGTCGACTCTCTTCGCTCTAGCTGATCAGACGCTTGACATGCCGATGCGGGCGCTACCGTTGGGAACGTGCTCTGGATGCTGCTCGTTCTCGTGGTTGCGATCATCGTGGGACTCGCCCGCGGGGGCAAACTCTCGAACCTGACCGAGATCCGCGTGCGGGCCTGGTGGCTCCTGTTCCTCGGGTTCGGACTGCAGTTCGCAAGCGTGTTCCTTCCGGTCGACAAACACGATCTCGCGGTGGCGCTGATCCTCTCCGCATACGTGCCGCTCCTGATCTTCGTCTGGCTGAACCGGAAGAAGGCAGGATTGTGGATGGCCGGAATCGGCGTCCTCATGAACTTCACTGTGATCGCACTCAACACCGGCATGCCGGTGATGCTCGAAGCGGTGAAAGTGGCGGGCGGCGCGGCCAACATGGCTCTCGGAGCGAAGTACGTCATGCTCGACGACACGACCCGCCTGGCGTTTCTCGCCGACGTGATTCCGCTGCCGAAGAACGTGATCTCTCTCGGTGATGTGTTCCTCGCGATCGGCGTCGGAGTCTTCCTCGAAGATCAGATTCGCCGACCGGTCCGTCTCTTCGCCCACGGAGTCCAGGGAACGCCCGGATCAGCCGCCGACCGCTGAGACCCCACTTCTCCATGTCCCCCCGGCCGGAACCTGGATCCGCGGTTTCTCGCCGACCGGTGAGCCGAATCCCTCTCCCGGGCGATGTTTCAGCCGATGCCAAGGTTCACGGAAGAGGTGAGGAGGTGGACGGTTCTTCGTCTCCACCACGCCAGTGGGGGAGAAAGGGAACCGGTCCTGTGCCTCAGAGGAACCACGGATTCAGGCGGAAGGGCGAGGGAGCAGGAGGCAGATGAAGAACCCCGCTTGCTCGCGCCGCAGGTGGAGAAGAGATCCTCAGGCGGCGACGACGCCGCGCTGGACGAGCACCCGCCGCAGCGATGACGACACATCGGGGTCGAAGTCGTATGCGGAACCGCGGTGGATGCGTTCCAGGCTCTCGAGCGGAGACATCTGCATTTCGTGAACGGCCTGGTCGTATGCGCTGGCAACTTTGATGATCTTCGAGATCATCGGAACGTCCGGGTCCTTCGCCTCGCCGGGCCGCCGGTACGGATTGTGCTGCACCCTGACGTACTCCGAAACCTCCTGGAGATACGGTGCCTCTGCGATGATCTGGGCGCCCCAGCGGGCGATGTCCTCGTCCGTGTACCCGGCCTTGAGGATCGCCGGCTCGGTGAGCGTGATCCGTCCTACGTCGTGCATCAGCGCCGCATACTCGAGGTCGGTGACTTCGACCGGGTGGAGACCGATCTCGCGCGCCACTGCCACCGCGAGGTCCGCGGTGCGCGCCGAGTGGCCTCGTGGCGCCAGGTCCGCAACCTCCGGGATTTGAGCAAGCGCACGGATCATCTGGCCGTAGGTGATCCGGGTCGACGTGTACCGGACGAAGGCCAGGTGGCTGAAGGCGTACGGGAGGATCGCTACTGCGAAGGCCCACAGACCCATGACGAACCAGGTCATGCCGAACAGGGCGCCACCCGTGAAGATGGTCAGGGCGACGGTCCAGTCCTCGAGCGCCAGGAGCCAAAGGTATCGGGATGCAAGGTCCTCGCGCTCGGTCCCGACCCATGCGGACACGAGAGCGCGAAGCACGAACCAAACGACCGCTCCGGCCGTCACGGAGAGGAGTTGCTGCCAGGCGAAGGGGATGTTCGAGCCGGCGACTCCACCCAGCATGATCGAGGCCACGAGCCCAAACGCAATCATCGAGATCGATTCGGCAACGTAGTCGGAGTCTGCGTCCCGGTCGGTCTTCGACCGCCACTGGAGAACGACCCACCCACCGACGAGCCCGAGTGCCACAGCCGCCATGACGGCAAGGACATCGGGGAGGAGCAGGACGGCAGATACGGCCGGACCGATGGCGAGGTTGATCCGCTTGCCGGACGGTGTCGGAACCGACAACGAATGGGTGCCGGCGATGACGGCCGCCCAGAGCAGGACGAGCCCCCATTGCCCGTCGGTCCGAACCACCAGGATCATGGATCCGACGGCGAGCACGGCGATGATCGCGAGAAGGCCGATGGAGAGGCGGTGGAGGCGTGTCTCAGCCATCGGGCGTCTCCTTGCTCATTGGGGCAAGTGGGAAGTTCCGTCCGTGAACCTGATCGGCGTTCCGGATCTGGTCGAGACCTTCTTCGGCGAGGTAGCGCGCCTCTTCCTCGGTCAGTTCGACGCTCGACCCGTAGCGATGACCGGAGTTCTCCATCCCTGCGATGAACGCCTCGACCACTTCAGGATCGAACTGCGTGCCGGCGTGACGACGGAGTTCGGCATACGCGTACGGCTGGGTGAGAGCCACCCGATACGAACGCGTCGATGTTATGGCATCGAACGTATCGGCGACCGCCAGGATGCACGCCTCTTTGGACGGCGTCTCCCCGTGTTCGTGTCCGGCACCGTGGTAGCCATTGCCGTCGTAGTGCGCGTGGTGGTTGGCTGCGATCTCCACCATCGGGCGGAGAAAGTCGACGTCCTCGAGTAGATCCTCGACGTAGTGAACGTGCAACTGCATGATCTCGTACTCTTCATCGGTGAGGCGGGCGCGCTTGCGAATGAGGTCGCGGGGCACGGCAAGCTTCCCGACGTCGTGGATGAGCGCCGCCCACCGGAGCCGTTCGAGCTGGGTTCCGTCGAACCCCATCTGCTTGCCGATCATCTCGGAGAATCTGGCCACCCGTTCGGTGTGGCCGCGGGTGTAGAGATCCTTGGCTTCGAGCGCCTTGATGAACCCGCGGATCGTAGATTCCTGAGCCTCACGCAGTCGCGCGTACGATTCGAACGCCATGTAGCCGACGAAGAACACGACGGCGATGAGCGGCAGGGCGGCTGTTCCGATCCTGAGATAGGTGGCGCCGAGCATCCCCCCGAGGAACCCCATCCCGGTCATCGGAAGCAGGATCGCTGCTATGTGCGACCACGGCCGCACCTCGAGCCGTCCGTAGACCCGACTGACGGCGAACAGCACCATGCGATAGTTGACGAAACCGTAGACGATCGATGCGAGCGCCGATCCCACAGCGATTCGCCATAGTACTAAACCGGAGACGTCAGGCTGGACTCCGACGCGCAGGAACAGGGCCAACACCGCTGTTGCTGCAGCTGCAGAGGCAATCAATTGGCCGAAGTTGGCAGCGGGCTGGAACCACTGTCGCTCACTGATGTCAGCCGGTGTCAGCAGGCCAATAGCAGCTATCGCTGCCGTTCCCAGAACCGCAGACTCTGGTCCGAAAACGACGGCCGCGGTGAGGAGAACCATGATCGAAGGACTGGCGAAGAGACGATCATTCACCTCGACCGTTTGCCACTCGAAGTACACGAACGCTGCCGCGAACGGAATCCACAACCGAAGATCCGGGAATGTCTGCCAGGGCAACCAGAAAAGGAGGGCCAAGATCACGACACCGAGCGCGCCGTAGCCGGCGGCCAGTTGGATCATTGCTCTCTGTTGTCGCTGGACCGCGGCCCGGGACATGTCGTCTCCCACGTAGGAACTTGGGGAGGGGAACCCGGGCGATTATCTAGCCGATTCTCAGGCTTGCCACGCCGGCCACCAGGGCTGCGGCGAGGCTCGCGATCGTCAATCCGAGTCTGACCAACTTGTTCTTCACGAACCTCTCCGAGGAGTGCACTCGATCACGACATAGACGCCGCTCACGGTACGTAGTTCCGCTTCGCTGAGGTTGTTCTGAACCCGGGTACCCCTACCCAATCCCGGCCGCCCTCTCGGACAACCGGAACCTTGAACTGTCTAGGTGCTCGCCCGGCCCCACCGGAGAACAGTGCCTCTCGGCACATACAAACGACTGGCCCGCCCAAGGCCACTCGCCACATCGCTGCGGCGTGTGGTACCACGCTAAAGGCTGCGGCGCTCGCTGACAAGCGTTTCGCGATCCCAAGACACCGCGGCGTTCCACCCACCGGCTACCCTTCTGACCCATGGCGTTCAATCATCGAGAACTCGAAGAGTCCATCACCCACCTCGACTCGGTCGACGCCGCCCGCGTCGTCACCGACGGACCACGCGTCTCCGAGGTCCATGTCATCGCCGCGCCGGGCAAGCCGGCGAAGCAGGTTGTCCGTGACGTGCAGTCGCTCGCGATGGCCCGGTTCGGGGCCTCGATCGATCGCCGCGTCATCTCGGTCGTGCAGATCAGCCCGACCGACCTGACGGGCGCCGCCACGAGCAGACCCGCTCTCGTGGGGGTGCGCGAAGAGCCGAACGGCACGAGAACCACGCTCAAGGTCACCCTGCGGTTCGACGATGAGGACCGCACCGGCAGCGCAACGGGCCCCGCCGTTGCCTCGACCCGTCTCCGCCTCATCGGAGAAGCGACGATCGACGCCGTCGAACGCACCTTCGAGGGAACGCCGCCCCTCGCACTCGACGCGGTGAACACGACCATCGTGGGATCTCGCCGTGTGATCGTGGCGATCGTCATCAGCGCGGGCGAAGACGGCGGAGAGCATCTCACCGTCGGATCGACGCTCTCATCCGGTGACGATGCGGAGGCGACCGTCAAAGCCGTGCTGGATGCCCTGAACCGGCGCATGGAACGCATCCCAACATGACGGAGCCGCGGCGCGACCCCGCCGCCCCGCTCTCGACCGGTCCCCTCCCCGACACGTCCGCCGTGGTCGTGAGTCCGCATCACCTGGCGTCCGACGCCGGTCTCCGCGTCATCGAACGTGGCGGCAACGCTGTCGATGCCGCAATCGCCGTAGATGCGATGCTCGCGGTCGTCGCGCCCGATACGTGCGGTCCCGGAGGAGACCTGTTCGCCCTCATCCATCAACCTGGCGATGACGCCCCGACGGTTCTGAACGCATCCGGTCGCGCCGGATCACGCGCATCCGCCGCCGCTCTGCGAGATCAGGGACTCGGCTCGATCCCCATGAGAAGTCGCTGGTCGATCACCGTGCCCGGCTGTGTCGACGGCTGGGAAGCACTCGTCGATCGCTTCTCGAACCTCGCGCTCGCAGATGATCTCGCCCCCGCGATCGAAACGGCACGGACCGGATTCCCCTCGTCGATCGAACTCTCAGCCTCGCTCGCTCGCCTCGCGGATCTGATCGGATCACAGCCATCTGCCACTCCCCTCTACCCCGGCGGTCGGCCACCCGCACCCGGTGCCACGCTCCGCCGTCCGGCCCTCGCCGACACCCTCCGGTCGGTCGCCTTGGGCGGTCGGGATGCCTTCTACCTCGGCCCGGTCGGTGACGGCATCATCGCCGCAACCGGAGGAACGATCACCGCTGCCGATCTCGAGCGAGATCAGGCGGAGTGGGTCGTCCCGGCATCTGCCGACATCTTCGGACTCACCGCATGGACGGTGCCGCCGAACAGCCAGGGGTGGATCACGCTCGCCGCGTTGAGGATCTTCGAGATGCTCGACGGTTCCCGTGACCCCGGTGACCCGTCCTTCCAACACCTCCTCATCGAGGCGTATCGCTCGGTCGCCTGGGAGCGGGCCGACACGACATCCGACCCTTCGACGGCGCCCTTCACCGCATCCGAGCTCCTCGACGACCATCGGCTCGAGGAACGGGCAGGCATGATCGACCCGGGTCAGCCGCGCATATGGCCGGCGCCCGCACCGGCTCCGGGTGGCACCGCCTATCTCACGACGAGAGATCACGACGGCATGGTCGTCTCGTTCATTCAGTCCAACTTCTGGGGCATCGGCAGCGGCCTCTCGGCAGGCGCAACCGGCGTCTGGCTCCACAACCGGGGCGCCGGATTCGAACTCCGGCCGGGTCATCCGAACGAGCTTGTTGCCGGACGGCGGCCGCTCCACACGCTCGCGCCGACTCTCTGGACCGACGCCGCGGAGTCACGCCTCGTGCTTGGGACCCGCGGCGGCGATCAGCAGCCGTTGTTGCTCGCTCAAGTTGCCGCCAATCAGCTCTGGGCGGGTCTGTCACCGGAGGCGGCTCAGGACAGGCCCCGATGGTCGGTCGATGCCCCGGGGTCGGAGGGGCTGCCGGTCATTCGGTATGAGCCTCGCTACGACCGTCCTACGATCCAGGGTCTCGAAGAGATGGGTCACACCCTCTCCCCTTCCGGCAAGTGGGAACCGGGGTGGGGCCCGGTGTCGAGCATCACGGTCGGCGAGGCGGTGACCGGAGCCGCAGATCCCCGCGTCTCGACGGCGGCAGCGCTGTCCAGCGACTGATCAGTCGGTCACACCGGCGGTCTCGTCGAAGAATCCCGCGATCGGTTCCGGTGTCTCGGGACGTCTCCGTCCACGACGCTTCGAGATGAATCCGAGAACAACTGCGATGGCGGCTCCCAACACGATCCCGATCGCGATCGCGAGCCCGGACCGCCAGCCCGTCGTGGGTTCGTCGGTTCCCATCAGTTCCACCGTGAGCGCGTTCCGCCACCGACCTTCGAGATCCGTCCACATGACCGGATCGGAATCCGTGAAGACGGCTTCACCCACTTCGTCCATGCCAAAGCGCACGAGGTCCGCCATGTGCGTGGATGCGGCAGACGCGGCGTCCGATGCCGGCCCGGTGCTGCCGCCGAACGACGAGTGGCCGACTCCCGGATCCCATGCGAGCGGATTCGCCTGCGTCCCCGAGCTCCATGGCGTCACCACCTGCGGACCGAAGAAGTTCGAGGCCTTCGCCTCGGCGTGATCGTAGACGGCCCGATCGCGAACCTCCGAGCGGAAGTACTGTCCGATCGTCGAAGCCTGCGGCTCGGGAAAGCCCACGCCGCCGCTGTACTGCCACAGAGCCAATTGCGCGAGACCGAACGCGGCTGCGGGTCCGGTGAGGCCGATGTTCTCGGTCGAGAGCACCATGAGAGCATCGTCCTGAAGGACGAGGGCATGCAGTCGCTTACTCCCCGACACGAATCTCGTGGTGTCGAATCCGGAGTCGGGATCGAACAGACATACGGTGGCGTCGAACGGTCCGTAGTGGTCGACAATCCGATCGACGGACTCACTGATCTCCCTCGCATAGCGCGCAGCATGACCTTCAGAGACACCCGTCGCATACACCGGAATGCCGGCGCCGAGACGCATCCACTCGACCTCCGGGAACCGCTCGGCGCACGATCCCTCGTCCTGGGCAACGGCGGGCGAGGCCACAGCCAGAACGACCAGAACGGCAGCGAGGAGCGAGCGGCGGATCATGCGTCGGATGATATGCGCGACGTTGGAATGTCGGAGGCGCACGGATGGATTGCGCGATCCGGAGCAGGCACATCCAGAATCTCCCAGTTGCCGGCTTGCCCTATCACGAACCCTCCGATAGCCTGATGGATCAGAACACGGTGAGCGCTGTCACCGTCCCGGCAGGGGGAGCCGATGATCGAGTGACGGCGTCGCCGAATCGAATCGGAAGGTAGAGCATCAGCCCCGTGCGATCTCGCATCCCACTCGTTCTCGCAGGCTTCCTGATCATCGCACTCATCGCGACGGTCGGACTTGCCGCGTTCACGCCGAGCGGGTCGACATCCACCGCGACGGCTCCCGATGTTGTGACACTCGACATCGATCTTCCGATCTCCGGGAGGGTTGCGTCAGCCGTCCTCGCCCTCGCAGTCACCCCAGTCCGGGGCGCCGATCTCGCCACATCGACCACGGTCGCCGTAGCCGAGTCCGCCTCCGGAGTCCAGGCTGCACCCGAGACGTCGGGCGCCACGACTGAGCCGGAGTCGACTCGAGAAGAGCCGACGACCACGCAGACCCCAGAGACCTCAACCACGGCGACGACCGCTTCCACCGAACGAACAACGGCGACCGTCGAACCCAAGGGTGATACGACGCCGCCGGCCCTCCAGGTCATTTCACCCAAGGACGGAGCGACCGTGACGAGTCGCGTCGTCGAGTTCTCCGGCGTGACCGAGCGCGGTGCAAAGGTGTTCTCCGGGCCGTATGCGGCCGAAACCGACGAAGCGGGGAATTGGGCCATCAACCTCGTCGTCGCCCCCGGAGACAACGGTGCAGCGTTCACCGCTCGGGACGCAGCGGGGAACGAAACGACGGTTCGCATCGTGGTGACCTACGACCCACCGACGACCACAACAACCACCAGAGCGCCCACCACGACGACCACAACCAAGGGTTCGACGCCGACCACGACGACCACGAAGGCGCCGAGTACGACCACAACGACTGCAGCGCCTGCGTCCGGGTATTCGCCCTTGTGGCCTGCAGACTCGGGTGGGCGGCGGGACGTTGAAGCATGGCGACCCGACGTCGAGAAGCACTGGGATGCCGACAAGGTCGAATGCGTGCTCGGCATCATCTACTACGAGTCGGGTGGAGACCCGAGGGCTTCGAACGGCGGCCGATATCTCGGCCTCATGCAGCACTCAGCCACCTACTGGCCCAGCCGCGCCAAAGGTGCCGGCTTCGTCGACGGCGATGGTCTCATTGCGAGTCCTTTCAACGGCGAGGCGAACATCGCCGCCGGCGCCTACCTCGCCAACTACTACGACAGGATCGGTAAGGACTGGCGTTCTCCGTGGACCGTGTGGCCGAGCGTGTCCGCCTGCCAGAGCTGATCTCGAGCCATTACCATGGCGGTATGAACAAGTCGATCAAACAGGTCCTCCGCTTCGGAGGCGTCATCGTCGGTTTCGGTGCAGCGGTTTGGGCGTTGCGTGACAAGCTGCTTCCCGCCCCTGAGATACCCGAAGGGCCTCCCCCTCGATTCCGCACGGGCGGCACCGAAGACACGGCGACCGACGACCTCACGGATGTGAAGGGGATCGGACCGGTCTACGCAGAACGGCTCACCGCGGCAGGCATGACCACGTTCGCGGAACTCGCCTCGTCGGAGCCGGCGACCATCGCCGAAGCCGCCGGAGTCTCCGAGTCGACCGCCACTTCCTGGATAGAGCAGGCCGCTACCCACTCGTGAGCACACCGTCGCCGTATCTTGTGGCGCCGGAAGATCTCGCGACGCTCCTTCCCGGTGAGCCGTCGTTTCGGGCCGATCAGCTTCGGACCTGGCTGTACCGCGATCCGGTTCTGACCGTCGACGAAATGTCGAACCTTCCCGCCTCGATTCGGGCGTCGATCGGTGAGGATCTCTGGCCGTTCAACGTCGAGATCGATCAGAGCGCCGATCAGGGGCGCACTCGCAAGTGGCTCTTCCGAACTCCGGACGGGGCCGCCATCGAAGCGGTGCTCATGGGATACCGGAAGAGAACCACGCTCTGCATCTCCTCCCAGGTCGGTTGTGCCATGGGTTGCACGTT
Organism: Acidimicrobiia bacterium; assembly: GCA_024762335.1. Taxonomy (GTDB): domain Bacteria; phylum Actinomycetota; class Acidimicrobiia; order Spongiisociales; family UBA5794; genus JAHEEL01. The sequence goes on from JANTHO010000038.1 coordinate 21,955, forward strand.
CTGTGCGACCGGGCAGTTCGGTTTCGAGCGGCACCTCGAAGCGGGCGAGATCGTCGCCCAGGTCGCCTATGCGAATGCCTTCATCCGGCGGTACCCGATCCCGGGATCGCCGGAGCGGGTGACGAACGTCGTCTATATGGGCATGGGCGAGCCGCTCGCCAACTACGACCGGGTGCGCGAATCGCTCAGGCGGCTCATCGAAGTGAGCGGCATGTCTGCGCGATCGGTGACCGTCTCGACCGTGGGCGTCGTCCCGGGCATCGAACGTCTGGCCGGCGAGCCCTGGCCCGTCTATCTCGCGGTGAGCCTCCACGGAGCGGACGATGAAACCCGGTCACGGCTCGTCCCACTCAACGACCGCTATCCCCTGGAATCGGTCCTCGAGGCGTGCCGGCGCTACTTCGAGGCCAAGGGGAGGCGCATCTCGATCGAGTGGACGCTAATCGACGGAGCGAATGACAGCGACGAGCAGGCACGGAAGCTGGCGAAGATCGCGAAACGGATCCGGGCCCATGTGAATGTGATCGCACTCAATCCGACACCGCTCAGCGACGATCGGCCGTCGGCGGACTCCCGGATCCACGGATTCGTCGAAACGCTGATCGCGAACGGGGCGAACGCGACACTGCGAGAGACCAGAGGCCAGGAGATCGACGCTGCGTGCGGACAACTTCGTCTGCGCAGCGCCACCGAGTAGCCTGAAAGCCGAGCGATTGGGGAAATGATGCGACTCGAACCAGGACAGACGGCACCACACATCCACGGCATCGATCACGCCGGAAATGAGGTCTCCAGCGAAGATTTCGCGGGACGAAAGCTCCTCGTCTACTTCTACCCGAAGGCGTTCACGCCGGGATGTACGACCGAAGCATGTGACTTCCGCGACCGATACGAAACGTTCGAAGCCGCCGGATACTCGATCGTCGGCGTGAGTCCCGATCAGCCCGACGATCTCGCTCGGTTCCGCGACGAGTACCACCTTCCGTTTCCCCTCATCTCGGACCCCGATCACGCGATCGCCGGGGCGTTCGGCGCCTGGGGCGTGAAAAAGAACTACGGCCGCGAGTACGAAGGACTCATCCGATCCACGATCGCCATCGACGAGAACGGTGTGGTCACCGGCGCCTGGTACAACGTCAAGGCGAGCGGGCATGCCGACCGGATCGAGCGAGCGGTGGCCGACTGATGGGTGTTCGCACCGCCATCTTTCCGGTCGGAGGGCTCGGGACCCGTTTTCTCCCAGCCACCAAGGCCGTCCCCAAAGAGATGCTGCCGGTAGTCGACAAACCGCTGATCCAGTACGCCGTCGAGGAGGCCATCGACGCCGGCATCGAGAATTTCGTCTTCGTGACCGCCCACGGCAAGGAGGCCGTTGAGAACCACTTCGACCGCAATGCCGGTCTGGAGCGGGCGCTCATCGAGAGCGGAAGAACGGACTTGCTGGATGCGGCGCAAGTGGGAAACACGACGCCGGGACGCATCTCCTACGTACGCCAGATGGATGCGCTCGGTCTCGGCCACGCGGTGTGGTGCGCTAGGAACCTGATCGCAGACGAACCGTTCGCCGTCCTGCTCGCCGACGAGCTCCTCCGCGGAGACCGCCCGCCGCTCGCAGACCTCATCGACCTCCACGACCGGGTCGGGGGGAACGTCATATCCGTCATCGAAGTCCCGAAGGATGAGACCGGTTCGTACGGCATCGTCACCCCCGGTGTCATCGACGGCCGCACGATCGAGGTCAAGGGCATCGTCGAGAAGCCCGACCCGGCCGATGCCCCGTCGACGTATGCGGCGGTCGGGCGCTACATCCTCGATCCGGCGGTCATGGACGTTCTTGGCGAAGGTCGCCGGGGGGCCGGCGGGGAAATCCAACTCACCGACGCGCTTGCCGAGGTGGTCGGGACGGCTCCGTTCCACGCCGTCGTCCACGACGGCCCCCGCTACGACTGCGGAACGAAGATCGGATTCCTGGAGGCCACCGTCGCACTCGCCCTGGAGCGGGACGACCTGGGCCCGGACGTCACCACCACCCTCCGCCGCCTCCTCCCCCCGACACGAACCCAGGGTTCGTGACCCTGTATATGGCGTCTCGGGCCCGCGGTTCGCAGGACCGTTCTATTCCGCGGGCCCG
>JANTHO010000039.1 GCA_024762335.1 Acidimicrobiia bacterium
CGCTCGTGCATTGCACGCGCAACGGCGAGCCATCGGCGAGCAATTCAAAGAGCTCACACCCGAGCCAATGCGCACACAGATCTTCGAGCGGAATCTGGAACGCTATGGAGATCCCCTTGGTCCAAGCATCCAGTGGCTCCGAGAGCGAGGCAAGTCTTGGGACGAGATCATTGAGAGCGCCATTCGGACCGGTGGCGAGGATTTGGGGTTCTGATGCTTCTGCTGTCGCATGACCGATTCGGTGTGGTTGCCGATTTTGAGCCTGTGGGAGGCCAGTTTCTGGAGATCGAACGGTCAGATGCTGGGGATCTGATCAATCAGCCGGTGAGCGGGCACTTTGCGCGTCTGGGGGAACTGCTTGCCGTTCTCTATCGATCGGATGGCGGCCTGCGAATGCGTCTCGGCAGTCTCGATTTCGCGCTCGCTTGCACGGAGCGTGTTGAGTGGTCTTCGGACGGAGTGACGTCGACTCTGGAGGTTGAACTCGAAACAGAACGGATCCGTGTCCAGTATCCGTCGGGTCCATCACTGGTCGGTGATCCGACGCCGTTTGTCGAGCCTGAGCACTTCGATTTCGGGCTCTTTGTCGCGAACGTGGCAAGTGACCCAGCCCGTCTTGAGCGGATATACCAGCCGTAGTGAGGAACGCCACCGCGCTTGCCCTTTGATGGCAATACGACCCGCGGCAGTTCGGTTCTGACCTCTATCGATCAGTTGCCGGGTTTCCCGATAAGGGGAATGCCGGCACCGTCCTGGCCACGGCTGATTTGGTAGACGACCTTGGTTCGCAACCGCAGCTTGCTGCAGCGATACTGAAGGGTTCGGCTGCATGGTGTGACTACCCCGGTGGCGGCATTGACGAGATCCGTGTTCCGCTTCCTCAGTTCCAACTAGACGACGTGGAGTCGGTTCCGCTCGTTCCCCCTTACGGTGGACGCCCAACGACGTGTCCTGATGGGAGTATTCCGTGAGCGAACGATTCTGGCTTGGCGAACGCAGTGGGGAGTTTGGTGTTGATGACTATGACGGTCGGCCCCACCGCTGTCGGGTCACGGGTTGGGGGGAAGAAGGCGAATCTCGGTTCGCCATTGTCGAGTTGGAGCCACCGATCCGCTATTTCGAGTCGGTCCTGATTGCCAGTGCCGAGGTTCACACCTCGCGGCCTTCTGACGACATCACAGGACCGGGCCCGACACCCGTGACGGTTATCGGTCTCGACGAGAATGGCGGTCGTACTGTCCGTCTGAAGGGGGGATGGGTTGCCGCTACTCCCGATGGTCTCCCGCTGAACCCTGATGAGCAGTTTCGTCGGACGGTGGATGTTGTGCGTGATTGGCTGGTCGCGGGGCAGCCCTCGAATCCTCGTTTGGAGCGATGGTCGCATGTCATTAGGGACGCGTATCGTCGGGGGACGCTTCTCGCGTGGGAGTCGGTACTGCTCTCTGGTGTTGATGGTTGGGAGTGGGGGATGCCACCGTGGGAGGACATTTTCGGCGGGTTCGTGAGACGTGAGGGTCATGGGGACGTGCCGGTTGATTGGGTCGAGGATGGCTATCGGTTGGGTATGTGGGTGGCGGTGACACGTGATCAGCGGGATTCCTTGCCTTCTTCTCTGGTGGCGTGGTTCGAGTCCTTGCCCGGCTGGTCGTGGACTCCGAGCGGGCTCGGCGGTTGACGCCGGGCAGAGCCGGGTACCAGCAGCACCGAGGAGCGCCACCGTCCTGCTCCTGATGATGGATCCTGCCGTGGGCAGCGTCGGCGGCAGCTGCCGGACCCAACCGGTCGACACCCTGCGGTTCCGGCTACTGTCTGCGCATGCCGTCGACTACCACCGAACAGCGCCGCAATGCCCGGGTGATCCTCAACCGGCTGAAGAAGCGGTATCCGGAGATCTCGACGGCGTTGCAGTACACCGAGCCATGGCAGCTGCTCGTCGCCACCGTGATGTCCGCCCAGACGACCGACGCGAACGTCAACAAGGTGACGCCCGTTCTTTTCGAACGGTGGCCCACACCGGAGGACCTTGCTGCCGCCAACCCGGAGGACGTGGAGCAAGTCATCTTCTCGACGGGGTTCTACAAGCAGAAAACCAAGTCGATCATCGCACTCGCCGCCGATCTCGTAGACCGGTACGACGGTGTCGTCCCGGCGGACCTCGATGAGCTCGTGAAGCTGCGTGGTGTCGGACGCAAGACGGCGAGCGTGGTGCTCGCCGAGGCGTTCGGAATTCCCGCCATCGCCGTCGACACCCACGTCAAACGCGTCGCTTTCCGGCTCGGGCTCACTCAGAACACCGATCCGACGAAGATCGAGTTCGATCTCCGCGCCCTGTATCCGGAGAAGGACTGGGAAGCGGTGTCGATGCGGTTCATCCAGTTCGGCAGGGACACCTGCCACGCGAAGAAGCCCGAGTGCGGCGGGTGTCTGCTCCGGGACCGGTGCATCTACCCGGACAAGACCGGGGGATGATCGAAGCGTTCCGGCGCAGTCCGTACGACCGGGAGATCATCCGGATCGGCCTTCCGGCCCTCGGGGCGCTCGCCGCCGACCCACTCGTCTCCCTCGTCGACACGGCGTTCATCGGCCGGCTCGGTGCCGAAGCGCTGGCGTCGGTGGCCATCGCCTCCGCCATCTTCATCGCGGTGTTCGCCGTGTTCAACTTCCTCGAATACGCCGTGACGCCGTTCGTCGCCCAGTCGATCGGGGCGGGGGAACGCAGCAAGGCAGGACGATTCACCGTGGCGGCCCTCGCGATATCGGCGACGGGCGGCGTGATCGCCGCTGCGGCCCTCATCGTGTTCGGGGAGCCGCTGCTGCGGGCATTCGGCGCCAACAGCGAGGTGCTCACGGGGGCCGCGGCCTATCTGCGGATCCGTTCCCTCGGTGTCCCCGCGCTCCTCGTCATCCTCGTCGGGCACGGGGCGTTTCGCGGCTACCAGGACACGAGAACACCGCTCGTCGTGACCCTCGGACTCAATGTCGTGAACCTCGTGCTCGATCCGATCCTGATTTTCGGCCTCGGGTGGGGCATCGCCGGTGCTGCGTGGGCAACCGTCGTCGCCCAGTGGTTCGGAGCCGCCTGGTTCCTCCTGCTGTTCTTCCGGGTCCGCAAGGAAGAGCTCGGCATCGAGTTCGGGCGGCCCCACCGACGAACCGTCGGGTCGCTCTTCGGTGCGGGGAAATCGATGGTGCTACGCAACGCCTCACTGCTTGCTGCGCTGACCGCGGCGACGATGGTGGCCGCCAGGGTCGGAACGGTCTCGGTTGCGGCACACCAGATCGCGATCCAACTGTGGATCTTCCTGGCTCTCGTCATCGACGCTCTTGCGATTGCGGGTCAGGCCATCGTCGGAAAGGAACTCGGAGCGAACTCGCGTGATGTGGCGCGGGTCGTGTCGAACCGGCTCCTCGCGCTCGGGGTGTTGTTCGGTGTCGCCCTTGCCCTCGCCCTGGTTGCCGTGTCGCCGTGGCTGGCTTCGTGGTTCACACCGGATGGTCGCGTCGTCGTCGCCTTCGCCTCGATCCTGCCGATCCTCATCGTCATGCAGCCGATCAACGGCCTCGTTTTCGTCTGGGACGGCATCTCGATCGGCGCCGCCGCATTCGGGTTCCTCGCGGGGAGCACCCTGGCGGCAGCCGCAGCGGCGATCGCTCTCCTCCTGGCGGTGATCCCGCTCGGCTGGGGACTGCAGGGCGTCTGGGCGGCGATCGTCGCCCTGATGCTGGTACGGGCTACGACGCTGTGGTGGTGGTACGCGCACCGCTTCGCGCAGAGCGGACGAGATCCATCCCCCTCGTCTCCGGCAGCCTGAGGACCAGGAGGATGGCGAACACGAGACCGACGCTCAGCGCAGCAACGGTGAGGGGGAGTCCGATCCGGTCGATGAGGACGCTGCCGAGCAGGAAGCCGCTGATGCTGCCGAGGATGGCGGCGTTCGTGACCCAACCGGCCGACGTCGCTCGGACTCTGGTCGGGAACAGCTCGGCTCGCAGCGCCCCGAGCGCCGGTGTCAACATGGTGGCGCCCAATGTCGCGACGAAGATCGCGACGGCGAGGAACCATCCGGAGTCGAGGAAGTAGAAGCCGATGCCGCCTGCGAGGCCCAGGGCGAGCGCGATGACGGCGGTCGGGCGACGGCCTCGCTGATCGGACATGCGGCCGCCGATGAGGAGTCCGAAGGCTCCCAATCCGCTGGCGGCGATCAGCAGGAAGCGTGCAGCGCTCGGCTGCCAGTCGAGGTCGTTGATGAGCCGTTCGAGGACAAAATCGAACGCCGGTGCGGAGAACGCCGATACGAAGAATGAGACGCCTGCGATCGGCCAGAAGTGGCGGCCGATCCCCATCTTGAGCGCCCCTATGAACGAGATCGGCTTCCCCGGCCGGTAGGCACGACTCTCCGGCAGGAATCGCATCAGGAGCGGAATCGCCAGGAGTCCGAGGCCGGTGAGTGCGAACAGGATCCGCCAACCGGCGTCGGTGCCTTCGGCGATGGGGAGCAGGAGGAGGCCCGTTCCGACCCCCAACGAGCCGGCCAGACCGTACAAGCCCATGCCGTAGCCGCGCACCGCCGGTGTGAGTTCTTCAGCGAGAAGCACCATCCCGAGTGCTGCGATCGCGACGACGGATACCCGGACGATCGATTGCGACACGACGTAGGCGACGGTTGCAGGTACGAAGGCGGTGAGGAGGCTTCCCAGGGCGAGCAGACCGAACGCGGCGATGAGGGGATCCTTGCGGCCGCGACGGTCGGCGACGATCGAGAACCCGACCGCGAGCAACGAGACGCCGCGAACGATCGCGAAGAGCAGACTCATGTTCCCCTCGGTCAGACCGAGTGTGAGCCGTGCGTACGGCAGCGTGTGGGCCATCTGAGCACCGCCGTACCCGGCGATGAACGCCACGATGCCGAGGAGGAACACGATCCTGCGATCGGTTGGAGAGAACGGGTTGGTGGGGGTGAGGAACTGGGGGAGTGCCATGCGATCGGTGTTTGGTGACGGGTTCCGGTGAGCCTACCCCCGGAGAACATGAATTCCGATCGGGAACAATCAGCGATGCGGTACCGTTGTGCCTTCCGGTGGCGGCACGGAGGTTCCCTTGTCCGAAGTCAATCTGGTTGCAGCAGTCCTCGCTGGGGCTGCCTCGTTCCTGTCTCCGTGCGTACTTCCGCTCATTCCCGGATACATCTCGCTGATGTCCGGGTATTCGATGCAGGACCTGTCTGAAGGCAATGTGTCGATGCGTCGTGTCACGGGCATGACCGGACTGTTCGTTCTGGGTTTCACGATCGTGTTCGTCGGCCTCGGGGCCACGGCCACATCACTGTCCTCGTTCCTGTCGAACCCGGTGTTCACCGTCATCGCCGGGTGGGTGATCGTCCTCATGGGCCTGTTTATCGCCATCACGGCCGTCTGGACACCGGATTGGATGATGCCGATCCTCCGTGAGCGCCGGATCGAAGCCCACGGCGCCCGCCGGTTCGGCTACTTCGGGCCGCCGATCATGGGCGCCGCCTTCGCGTTCGGGTGGACACCGTGCATCGGACCGTTCCTCGCGTCAGCCCTGCTCCTCGGCTCGACCTCCGACACCGTCGGTCAGGGCATGTTGGTCCTGTTCTTCTACTCGCTTGGTCTCGGCATCCCGTTCCTCCTCACATCGCTGCTCCTCGCCAAGGCCTTCTCGGCGTTCGGATGGGTGAAGCGCCACTTCACGGTCATCACGGTCGTGTCCGGTCTGCTGCTCGCCGGCTTCGGCTTGCTGATGGTGACCGGACGCATCGCCGAACTCTCGAGCTTCTTCGCGAACTTCCTCGACTGGATCGGTCTCGGGAGCCTCGGAACTTCCTGACCGCAAGGTTCTCCCTGGAACGCGAGCATGCCCCTAACGTGAACTCATGCAGATCTCGCTGTCGAAAGAACGTTTCGTCGAACTCGCCGGGCGGTACTCGGTGGTGCCTCTCGCTGTGGAGGTACTCGGCGACCGGGTGACACCCGTGTCCGTGTTCGAGACACTCGTCGGTGACGCCGACGGCTTCCTTCTCGAGTCGGTCGAGGGAGGGGAGCGCTGGGGACGCTGGTCGTTCGTCGGATGGGACCCGGCGTTCACACTGATCGCACGGGACGGCGTGTCGACCGCGGTCGGCGTCGACATCGACGTGCCGGAGGGTGATCCGATAGAGGTGCTTGCGGCACTTGTTGACCGCTATCGGTCACCCGATGCGAACGAATGCGGCTTCCCGGGCGAAACGCCACCGCTCCACGGTGGTTTCGTCGGCTACCTCGGATACGACACGGTTCGCTACGTCGAGCACCTTCCGCACCGGCCGCCGGACGACCGGAACCTTCCCGAGATGGTGTGGCATGTCGGGGGAGCGCTGGCCGCGATCGATCGGCTCCGGGACACGGTGCTGATGATTCGTTCCGTCATCGTCGGCGACGACGCCGGGACCGCGTACGACGATGCGGTTGCCGCCATCGCCGCGGACATCGAGCGGCTGTCGACCACGACGGCCCGCGCGGCCGGCATCCGGCCCTCATTCGCAGACACGGCGACGGCGACGATGAACACGACCAGGGGGAACTTCGAGGACTCGGTGCGTCGCGCGATCGAGTACATCGAAGCCGGCGACGCTTTCCAGATCGTCCCTTCGATCCGTTTCGGCGTCGAATACGACGGCGACGCCTTCTCCGTCTACCGGGCACTCCGTCTCGTCAACCCGTCACCGTTCATGTATTACGTCCGTCATGGTGAACTCTCCGTCGCCGGGTCTTCCCCCGAGTTGATGACTCGGGTTCGTGACGGTGTGGCGTACAGCAGGCCGATCGCAGGAACCCGGCCGCGCGGATCCGACCCGGCAGCCGACGAGGCAATGGAAGCGGAGCTCCTCGCCGATCCGAAAGAACGGGCCGAGCATGTCATGCTCATCGACCTGGCCCGGAACGACCTCGGGCGCGTCTGCGAGTACGGCAGCGTCACGGTCGACGATCTGATGGTGATCGAGCGCTACTCCCACGTGATGCACATCGTGTCGGGTGTGTCGGGGACGGTGAAGGAGGGGATCGGCCCGGTCGACGTCCTTCGCTCGACCTTCCCTCACGGCACGGTGACCGGCGCGCCGAAGATTCGGGCGATGGAGATCATCGACGAGCTGGAGCCGACCGCTCGCGGGCCATACGCAGGCGCCGTCGGCTACATCGACTTCGCAGGCAACGTCGACACGGCAATCGGGCTTCGCACCTTGATCGCGAATGGCCCCCATGCCTGGGTCCAGGCCGGTGCGGGAGTCGTGGCCGACAGCGACCCGGCCTCCGAATATCGCGAGTGCGTCAACAAGGCGGCGGCCGTGTTGGCCGCGGTCGCGGCCGCTCCGCACCTGGCGTGACTCAGACACTTCTCATCGTTCCCTTACCATTCTCGAACAGACGGCTGCGAGGATGGGGACTCCATTCGATGAGGAGATCGTGACGAACGGCGGAACCGTGCTGCTGATCGAGGATGAGGAGGACATTGCCGACCTGCTCCGGATGGCGTTCGACCGAGAAGGCCTGCATCTTCTGCACGCAACGAGCGGCGAGGACGGGCTGGGACGCCTGTCGGACGGCGATCCTCGCGCCGTGCTGCTCGACGTGGGGCTTCCCGGCATCGATGGATTCGAAGTGTGCCGGCGTATTCGGAAGGTCTCCGATGTTCCCGTCATCATGCTCACCGCCCGCGACACCGAGATCGATACGATCGTCGGTCTCGAGATCGGCGCGGACGACTATGTGACGAAACCCTTCTCGGTCCGGGAGCTCGTCGCCAGAGTCAAAGCCGTGCTGCGAAGGAGTGCGGAAGCGCCGCCGCCCCGATCGCTCATCGAGGTCGACGGGTTCATCATCGACGGAGGCCGCAGGGAGGTGACATCCCCGAACGGGGAGACGGTCCGGCCTACGGCACGCGAGTTCGATCTTCTCTGGTACCTCGCGGAGCACGGCGGACTCGCCCTCTCGCGATCGCAGATTCTCGAAGCGGTGTGGGGGTACGACTACTTCGGCGAGACACGGACGGTCGACGTCCACATCCGTCAACTCCGCAAGAAACTCGACGGCATTCCGATCGAGACCGTGTGGGGCGTCGGCTACCGGATCGAACCGTGAAGGACCCGTCACGATGACCCGGCGAATCGTGATCGGAACCGTGATCGTGGCGATCGCGATGGCCGTGACCGGTGTGGTGGCGTTCGCGTACGTCGACCGTGCGGTGCGCACCGAAGCGCAGAACGAACTCTTCCGCCAGGCCGAGGCCACAGGTGCCCTCATCGAAGCGGAGCTCGACGGCGTCGATCTCACCCCGAGAGCTCGCATCGAAACGCAGCTCCGCAACGTGCGGGTTGAAACCATGCGGGTTCTCGAACGGGCACGAGTCGTAGGCGGACACGAGATCGTCGAAGCGGCATTCGTCATACAGGGACGCACGTTTCCGCTGTCGACCACCCAGGAGCTGATCTCACTGCTCCCTCCGGCGCTCGCCGAGCGTGATGTGGTCACCGTCGACGTCGACGGCACCGAGATGTTCGCAACCGTGCAGCGCATCCCCCTCGCAAAGGGAGAGGTCGTCGTCGCCATCGGCCGCACCGCGCCGCTACTCCCACTCCGGCAGTTGAATCGGGCGCTTCTGATCGCGGTGACGGTGGGAGTCATCCTCATCGTGATCCTGGGCACCGGCATGGCCAGGAGGATCGGCCGGAGACTCGAAGGTCTCGAAGACGCCTCCCGGCGGATCGCCGAAGGGGACCTGAGCGCACGAGCGCCCATCGAAGGAAGCGACGAGATCGCGGCGGTGGCCACCTCGTTCAACGACATGGCGGAGAACCTCGAGCGGACGCGTCGACGCGAGCGCGAGTTCCTCATGAGCGTCGGACACGACCTACGGACCCCGTTGACGACGATCCGGGGATACGCCGAAGCCCTCGACGCCGGAGACGTCGGCGACGACGACACCGGAAGGGTGGCGGGAATCCTGCATGCTCAAACCGACCGGCTCTCCCGCCTCGTCGATGACATCATGCTGCTGGCGCGGATCGAGGCGAAGGAGTTCACGCTCGAGCCCGAACGGATCGACGTGGGTGCGCACCTCTCCGAGATCGTCCAGGCATTCGAGCAACGTGCAGCGACGCTGGGCGTCGCGATCGCATATGAAGGACGAGACGGCTGCGTGGCGACGCTCGATCCCGACCGGCTTGCCCAGGTGTGCAGCAACCTCATCGAGAACGCGCTTCGCTACACACCGGAGGATGGGGACGTAACGGTTGAGGTCGGATGCGACGGAGCGGAGGTGTGGCTCGATGTTTCGGATACGGGTCCCGGGATCGCCGCGGCGGACCTCGAGCACGTCTTCGATCGTCTCTTCGTGGCACAGCGGTACCGACCGGTACGGCCCGAAGGCAGCGGTCTCGGCCTTGCGATCGTCGGGGAACTCGTCGATGCCATGGGGGGCACCGCCGCGGTCGCGAGCGAACCGGGGGAGGGGAGCCGGTTCACGGTACGGTTCCCCCGATAGGCGTGACCCATGCGGCATACTCGAAGGATGCAGATCCGCATCCTTGTCGTCGTCATGCTGATGGCCATGCTCGCGGGTTGCGGGCGCGAAACGTCGAACGTGTACGGCGGCGACCTCTTTGCGATCACGTGTGCTCGTTGTCACGGGAGCGATCTCGGTGGTGGAATCGGCCCGTCGCTCGGCGTGGGATCGAATGCCGCGTCCCTCACCGAAGAGCAGATCGAGGGTGTGATCCGTGTCGGGCCGGGGGCGATGCAGTCGTTCGACCGGACACTCTCGGATGAGCAGATCGCGAGTCTCGTCACCTATATCAGATCCCAACAGAACCCGTAGCATGTGACGATGCTCGAACGGATACTCAGCGATGCGAGACAGCGAGCCGACGAGGTCGTCGGGTGCGCCCCCCGATTCCGCCACGTGGCGGCGAGCGTTCCGCCTGCGCGGCCGTTCGCTGCGGCACTCCGTGCATCCGGACTCGCCGTCATCGCAGAGGTGAAGCGGCGATCACCGTCGCGAGGGGTGCTCGCTGCAGGCCTCGATGCCGTCTCCCAGGCGCGAATCTACGCGGAATCAGGAGCGACCGCGATCAGCATCCTCACCGAGCCGCATCATTTCGACGGATCACTCGATGACCTCGCATCGGTGCGTGAGGAAGTGACGGTCCCGCTCCTCAGGAAGGATTTCCTGATCGAGCCGGCCCAAGTGTGGGAGGCGCGGGCACACGGGGCCGATGCCGTGCTTCTGATCGTGGCCGTACTCGGCGACACCGGACTCAATCGCATGATCGACGCAGCGCAAGATGCAGGCGTTGATGCTCTCGTGGAAGTGCACAACGGAAGGGAAGCCGAGATCGCAGTCGACGCCGGAGCCGAGCTCATAGGAGTGAACAATCGCGATCTGACCACGTTCGTGACCGACCTCGTGGTAGCCGAACGGCTTGCTTCGATCGTGCAGGCCGGAGGAGCCGTCACCGTCGCCGAGTCCGGGATCCACACGCCTGCCGACGCTGCGCGCATGACAGCCGCCGGCTACGACGCCATTCTCGTCGGGGAGGCGCTCGTCACCGCAGCGGATCCGGCAACCGATCTCGCCGAACTCGTGGGGCGTCGATGACGTGGGTGAAGGTGTGCGGTCTCACCAGGGAGACCGATGTGTCGGCCGCCGTCGACGCCGGCGCCGACGCCATCGGGTTCGTGCTCGCCGACGACTCGCCTCGGCACATCGGCGTCGACCGCGCCGCTGCTCTGGCCGACGGCGTACCGGTCCTGCGGATCCTCGTCACCGTCGACGCCACGATCGACTTCATCGCCGAAGCAGTGGAAGTGACCGGCGCCGACGGCGTACAACAGTACGGTGTCCGATCGGCGTCCGTCGCCGAGTGGGGGAAGCGTGCGGGCCTGTTCGTGCTTCGTCCGGTGTCGGCCGGGGCATCGATCGGCACGATCCCCGACGGGCAGGTACCGCTCCTCGACTCGGCGACCGGCTCCCGACACGGCGGAACGGGAGAACCGCTCGATTGGAACGCGGTCCGTCGGCCGGAGCGTCCATTCGTCCTCGCCGGCGGGCTCGGCCCGGACAACGTTGCCCGGGCGATCGCAGTCCTGGATCCCTGGGGTGTTGACGCATCTTCGCTGCTCGAAGTTTCCCCGGGAGTCAAGGACGCCGCTAAGGTCGCCGCGTTCGTGGAGGAGGCGAAACGGTGACGACGGGTCCAGACGAGAGCGGTCGCTTCGGCGCATACGGAGGCAGATACGCTCCCGAAACGCTGATGCCGGCGCTCGAACAACTCGAAGCGGCGTTCACCGCTGCATGGAATGACCGCGACTTTCGTTCCGAACTCTCCGAACTCCTCTCTACGTACGTCGGCCGGCCGACACCCGTGTTCCATGCCCGTCGCCTCTCCGAGTCGCTCGGATTCGACCTGTGGCTCAAGCGGGAAGACCTGGCGCACACCGGGGCGCACAAGATCAACAACACGATGGGTCAGGCCCTGCTCGCCAAACGCATGGGCAAACCGAGAGTCATCGCCGAAACCGGCGCGGGCCAGCACGGCGTCGCCACCGCAACCGCCTGCGCGCTCCTCGGGCTCGACTGCGTCGTCTACATGGGGGAGAAGGACATCGAGCGTCAGGCGCTCAACGTCTATCGCATGCATCTCCTCGGCGCAGAGGTGATTCCGGTCTCGTCGGGCGCAGGAACGCTGAAGGATGCCGTCTCCGAAGCGATGCGCGACTGGGTGGGGAGCGTCGAGGACACGCACTACATCATCGGTTCGGTCGTCGGGCCTCATCCGTTCCCGTGGATGGTTCGAGAGTTCCAGCGGGTCATCGGGGACGAGATGCACAGCCAGCTCCACGGTGCGGCCGAACCCGACGTCGTTGTCGCGTGTGTCGGCGGCGGATCGAACAGCATCGGGGCGTTCGCCACCTATCTCGACGATGACGTGGAACTCGTCGGCGTCGAGGCGGGCGGTTACGGGCTCGGCACCGGCAAGCACGGAGCGTCACTCATCGAGGGGTCGCCCGGCGTCATCCACGGATCATTCACGTATCTGCTGCAGGACGACGAGGGGCAGGTGCTCGAAGCCCACTCGATCAGCGCCGGTCTGGACTATCCCGGCGTCGGCCCCGAGCACGCCGCCTACCGCGACGCCGGTGCGGTGCGCTACGACTCCGTCACCGACGACGAGGCCATCGAAGCGCTCCACCTGCTGTCGCGAACCGAGGGGATCATCCCCGCACTCGAATCGGCCCATGCGGTCGCCTGGGTCGTTCGCGAGGCCCCGTCGCTGATCGGGAAGAACGTGGCGATCGTCCTCTCCGGGCGGGGAGACAAGGACGTCATGCAGATCGCGGCCCTCGATGACTGACACCGGAGCGGAACGACTCCGCCGCCTCTTCGCCACCGTCCGGTCGGAGCATCGGGCCGCACTCCTGCCGTTCCTCACCGCCGGCATCCCCGACATCGACTCCTCCGTGTCGATGTTCGAGGCGATGGCCGCGGCCGGCGCCGACGGATTCGAAATCGGCATCCCGTACGCCGATCCGCTGATGGACGGTCCCGTCATCGCCGAAGCGGCCGAACGGGCCCTCGCCGGAGGGATGACGGTCGCTCGCGCCTTCGAGATCGCCGACCGGGTCACAACCTCGACCGGCAAACCGGTGCTGCTGATGACCTACACGAACCCGGTCATGCACTACGGGGCGGCCGAGTTCGCTGCGGACGCCGCCGCAGCGGGTGCAGCCGGGTTGATCATCGCAGACCTCCCCGTCGAAGAGGCCGCCCCGTTCCTCGCTGCGACGCGGGACGCCGGGATCGGGATGGCGCTGTTCGCGGCACCGACCACGACGGACACCCGGATCGCAGCCATCGCCGACGCGGACCCGTCATTCGTCTACGCGGTCGCGACGCTCGGCGTCACCGGTGAACGGGCGGAAGGTTCCGGTGCTCTTGCAGGGCTCGCCGACCGCATCCGGGCGACCTCCGATGTCCCGATCGTCGCCGGCGTCGGCATCTCGACCCCGGGACAGGCGGCGTCAGCGGCTGCGCAGGCCGATGGGGTGATCGTGGGCAGCGCACTCGTCCGAAGGGCGCTCGAGGCCGGATCGGGCGATGTCGCAGCAGATGCCCTCAGATCGGCCGTGAGCGACCTGCGTGCTGCCATGGAACGTGGCACATAGCGGGATCGTCACCGCAGGGGCATCGTTCGGTACCGGGAGGGGGACTCGAACCCCCACGGGCTTTCGCCCAGCGGATTTTGAGTCCGCCGCGTCTTCCATTCCGCCATCCCGGCGCGAACACCATGGTATCCCCTCCGGTGCCGAAGTCGGTGGTGGCCTGTGGTGTCCGCGAGCAATGCGGCGACGCCTATCGTCCGCTCCATGGGGCGACGAGAAGAACGGATATTCAAACTCAACGACGAGATCCGGGCGCTCGTACGCGACGAGGAACTCGCAGCCGAAGAACTCATCATGCTGCAGCACCTCGACGACGACGCACAGCGGGACGCCGCCGTCTACGACGCACCGATGGACCGCGCAGACGCGAGGGAAACGGCGGGGGACGTCGCACGGATGAAGCAGCACATTCGTGATCTGGCGCAGGAACGCAAGCGGCTCGAAAGGAAGCGGGATCGGATGATCGCACGGATGAACCGACGATGAGCCGCCGGCCGACGACCGGCAACGGAGTACGCTGACCCACATGCCAACGCTCGTACTGCTCGACGGACACAGCCTCGCCTACCGGGCTTTCTATGCGCTCCCAAGCGATCTCGCAACCTCCTCCGGACAGGTGACGAACGCCGTCTTCGGCTTCACCTCGATGCTGATCAAACTGCTGTCGGAAGAGCATCCGGACGCCATCGGGGTTGCGTGGGACGTCCGCGGGCCGACCTTCAGGACCGAGGCGTACGACCAGTACAAGGCTCAACGAGAGCGGCCACCCGACCTGTTCGTGAGCCAGCTTCCGCTCATCGACGAAGTGCTCGAAACGATGAACATCAGCCAGATTCGCGTTCCGGGGTTTGAAGCCGACGACGTGATCGCCACGCTGGCAACGAATGCCCGCGATGCCGGCTGGGACGTGAAGGTGGTGACGGGCGATCGCGACGCTTTTCAACTCATCGAGCCGGGAGTGACGGTTCTCTACAACCGTCGCGGCATCTCCGACATGGTGTATGCCGACGCGGCATGGCTCGAGGATCGCTACGGCGTCGCGCCCTCCCAGTACGTCGACTATGCCGCGATGCGCGGCGACCCATCCGACAATCTGCCGGGTGTTCCCGGGGTAGGGGAGAAGACTGCCGCGAAGCTGATCTCCAAGTACGGAACCGTTGAAGCGGTGCTGGCGGCAGCGGACGAACAGACGCCGAAGCTGCGGGAGAACCTCATCGCTGCACGCGATCAGGTGCTCCTGAACAAGCGGCTAATGAACCTCGTGCGTGACGTTCCGGTCGATGTCGATCCGGCGGACCTGGCAATGGGCACGTTCGACGAGACACAGATCAGACCCGTGTTCGACTCGCTTGCATTCCGGGGACTCTGGGACCGGCTCGCCGATCTCGGCGGGATGGAGGGAAGCTCTGGTGAGAGCATCGATGTCGAGGTCATCACCGTGACCGACCCTGCCCTATTGGGAGACACGCTGCGCGATCGCGATATCGCCGTCGATCCTCTTTGGGACGGCGACACGATCACAGGGGCGGTCGCGGCCGGAGATCCGGCAATGTTCATCCCCGTCGAGGTGATCGATCCGCTGTGCACGGAGGCTCGCTCACTTGCCGGGCATGACATCAAGGCGTTCGTTCGGGCGCTGGTCGAGCTCGGTCTAGATTCGCCGGAAGTGTCATTCGATACGGCGCTAGCCGCCTGGATAGCAAACCCGGCGCAACGAGCACCGGAATTGGGCGATCTCGCCTACCGGGAGCTCGGGGTCGTCGTCGACGATGCCGACGAAAGCGCTTCGGCCGCCCAATCGGCCTTCAACTTCGACGGCGGCGTCGATCTCGAAGCCGCGGCACGGCGTGCGGTTGCGATCGACCGCCTCGTTGAGCCGCTCACACAACGCCTGGGTGAACGGGGGAGCCTCGATCTGTACCGAACGATCGAGCTGCCGCTGATCCCGATCCTCGCACGAATGGAGGTCGCCGGTATCGGCGTCGACACGGAGTTCCTCCGATCACTTGGCGACCAGCTCCGGCAGCGGCTCGCGGAACTCGAAACGGCAATCTATGAAGAAGCGGGTGCGACGTTCAACGTGAACTCGACGCTCCAGTTACGCGAGGTGCTCTTCGAACGGCTCGGACTGCCGGTCCTCAAGAAGACACCGAAGGGTGCACCGTCGACGAATGCATCGGTGCTGGAGAAGCTGCGGAACGAGCATCCCATCGTCGAGCATCTCCTGCTGTACCGCGAACTCGAGAAACTGCGGGGAACCTATGTGGAGGGACTGCTCCGTCTCGTCGGCGACGACGGTCGCGTTCGGGGTCGGTTCAATCAGATGGGTGCCGCGACCGGGCGACTGTCCCAGGAGCAGCCCAACCTCCAGAACATTCCCATCCGGTCAGAGGAGGGACGGGCCATCCGCAAAGCCTTCGTCGCCGCGGACGGCCACGTGTTCGTCGTCGCCGACTATTCGCAGATCGAGCTTCGGATCCTGGCTCATCTGTCGGGCGACCCGGGGCTGGTGGAAGCATTCGATTTGGGTCTCGATGTGCACACGGCGACGGCTGCACGGATTCACGGCATCGATCCCACCGAGGTCGATCCCGACCAGCGTCGCAAGGCGAAGATGATCAACTTCGGTCTGCTCTACGGGATGGAAGCGTACGGGCTTGCCCAGAGGCTCGGCATCTCCCGGGACGAAGCCCAGCAGCACGTCGACATGTACTTCGCCCAGTTCCCGGACGTTCGCGACTTCCTCCACGGCGTGGTCGAACAAGCGCGAACCGACGGATACACGACGACGATCCTCGGCCGCCGCCGGTACCTGCCGGAACTGACGAGTTCGAACTTCCGTGACCGACAGGTCGGTGAACGGATGGCCCTCAACGCTCCGATCCAGGGCTCGGCCGCCGATGTGATCAAGAAGGCGATGATCGATCTGGATCCGCTTCTCGTTCCGTTCGAGAGTCAGATGCTGCTTCAGATCCACGATGAACTCGTCATCGAGGTCCCCGGGGAGCAGATCGAGTCGGTGGTGGAAACGACACGACGGATCATGGAAGGCGTCGTGAAACTGCGTGTTCCGCTCAAGGTCGACATCGCTTCGGGCCGGACGTTGGCGGACTGCAAGTCGTAGGTCTTGCCTCTTTGTCCCCAACGGGGGTAGCATTCACGACGGCGTCGGGCCGCGATCGTTTCGCGCGCACCGGGCCAACCCACGTACACAGGAGTCGAAGCCTTTCCATGACCACGAACGAGAACGAGCTCGCCGGCAGCGGCGAGGAGCACGCGGACGCTCTGGAGGACGCACCCGTTACCCCCGAGACGATCGAAGTGGAGCCGACCAGCGTTCCATCTGAGGGTGACCAGGCCGGATCCGTCGAGCCGCAGGTCGAAGCAGTCGCAGAGACTACGACCGAGACCGCCGCAGAGCCGGTGTCGGACGCCGGAGCTGTTGTTGCCACCGAAGAAGAGGTGACGCCGGAACCGGCTCCCGTCCCGCGTGGAGAACGGCCCGCGATCACGGCGCCGAAGGAGATCGTCGATCTCCCCGATGATCTCTCGGCTGAAGATTTCGCAAAGGCGATCGAGCAGACGGTGTTCGAGTTCAAAGAGGGCGACATCGTCGCCGGAACCGTCGTTCGCATCGACCAGGACGAAGTGATGGTGGACATCGGCTACAAGTCCGAGGGAGTGATCCCGTCCAAGGAACTGTCGATCCGCAACGCCGCCAATCCAGCGGACATCGTGACCGTGGGCGAAGAGATCGAAGCGCTCGTGCTCCAGAAAGAGGATGACAACGGCCGGTTGGTGCTGTCGAAGAAGCGGGCCCAGTACGAGCGTGCTTGGGGTCGGATCGAGCGTGTCATGAACGAGGGTGGGACGGTCGTCGGTCCGGTGATCGAGGTCGTGAAGGGTGGACTCATCGTGGACATCGGTCTGCGCGGTTTCCTCCCCGCATCGCTCGTCGATCTGCGCCGTGTGCGCGACCTGCAGCCGTTCATCGGTGAGCCGATCGAGGCGAAGGTCATCGAGCTCGACCGGAACCGCAACAACGTCGTGCTATCAAGACGCGCCTACCTCGAAGAAGAACAGGCCGAGCAGCGCCATGCATTCCTCGCCGATCTGAAGCCGGGTGACACCCGCGAAGGTGTGGTCTCATCCGTCGTGAATTTCGGTGCGTTTGTGGACCTCGGCGGCATGGACGGCCTCGTCCACGTTTCCGAACTGTCCTGGCAGCACGTCAACCACCCCGGTGAGGTCGTGAATGTCGGCGACAAGGTCATGGTCCGGGTTCTCGAGGTCGACTACGACCGTGAGCGGATCTCGCTGTCGATCAGGCAGACGACCCGTGACCCGTGGGAGCAGTTCATCGAAGCCAACGAGGGCGGTGACGTTCTCGACGGTGTCGTAACGAAGACGGTGCCGTTCGGAGCCTTCGTTTCCATCGGTGAGGGAGTCGAAGGCCTCGTCCACGTATCCGAGATTGCGATGCATCACGTCGAGAGTCCTGAGTTGGAACTTTCGATCGGACAGCAGGTTCGGGTAAAGGTGACCGAAGTTGATGCCGACAGACGACGAGTGAGTCTGTCTATCAAGCAGGCTCTCCCCGAGTGGGAGGAACGCTCGTCATGGAGCGAACGGAAGCCGAGCAAACCCCGAAGAAGGGAGTTCCAGCGTGAGGACGAAGCTGAAGCACAGCCATCGTTCAACGCGGATGCCTCACTCGAGGCCATCCTTCAGGAGCTCAAAGAACGGGGCATCGGCCGCAGTTGACCAGAAGGTCCTTGACGTACTAGTCAGTCCTATGCCAGGCTTGATCGGTGCCGTCAGGGGGGCTGGTTCTCCCTCGCGGACTCAACGTACGAATTCATTGTTAGGGAGGGCCAGCTGATATGGGACGTAGGACGATCGTTCTCGTCATTGCAATCGTTCTCGCCGTCGTTTCAGCATTCGCCGTATGGCGATACCTGTCAACGGTCGAAGAGGATGTTCGCGCAGACATCAACGAGGTGCAGGTCTATCGCGCCAGCGAACTGATTCCGACAAAGACCGCAGGGGAAGACGCCCAGCCGTTGATCGTCGCGGGTCTCGCTCTCCGTGAGGCGGTGGTGTTCGACGGGTCGACGATCCTGTGCACAGGCCCGAAAGATTCGAATGCGGGCGGGAACCCGAACGAAGTCGGCTGTCCGGCGAACCCGAAAGATCTCAATGCCCTGCTCGAGAACCGCGTGGCCGCAGGGCCGATCAGCGCCGGGCAACTGATCACGACCGACCAGTGGGTCGAGTTGCAGGAATTCCAGGAGGCGAGCCTCTCCGAATCGATCGCGCCCGGGAAGGTCGCGATCGGCATTCAGCCGACGGATGTCAAGTCTGCAGGCGGATTCATCCGTCCCGGAGACCGCGTCAACCTCCTCGCGTCGGCGACCATCGACATCACGAGCGCCGTGTCGCTGTTCCAGTATCCGGAACTCGCCGCCCTGGTCGCTGAAAGCCAGGCGGCCAACGAACCGGCGGCGCCTCCCGCGGACGGTACCGTCACGACGACCACCGCACCGGCAGGGCCGGTGATCCCGACAGAGATCGACTTCACCCAGACGGTGCTGCAGGATCTCGAGGTGCTCGCGGTCGGACCCGACACGCGCCCGTCGAGGGTTCCGTCGGGGCTGACTCCCGTCGGTACGCAGATCATCGTACTGGAGGTCACCCCCGCGCAGGCCGAACAGATCGAGTTCGCTCAGCAGTACACGAGTGTGGCATTGACGCTGCTCCCGCAGGGCCCGTACACGCCGTTCGAATCGTCCGGCGTCATCGTGGACGACATCTTCACGCTGATCGACCGGATCGAGGCAGAATTGGAGGCCGCTGTTGGTGGCGCTGGGAGCTGAGCACGGTTCAGACAAAGCGATCCTGCTGGTCTCGTCCGACGACAAATTCGTGGACGGCACCCGCCGCTTCCTCAACGGACACAAGGTGTTCGTAGCGAGGAACGTGAGCGACGCACAGCGCCGCCTCGTCGAAGAGACCGTTCACCTCGCCGTGCTCGACACATCGTTCGGCACGGAGACCGGTGTCGCCGACGGCGGACAGCTCCTCAAGGTCGATCCCGAACTTCCGGTTGTGCTCGTCGTGGACAACCCCGAGATGTCGGTTCTCCGCGCTGCACTGCGCGTCGGATACAAAGACGTCGTCGATGCCCCGGTCGATCGTCCGAAGATGGAAGCGATGCTTGGACTGATCGACGAGGAAGCCCAGCGGGTCGTCCTCAAAGAGGCGAAGACGCAGATCGGGCGTGTGGTCACGATCATGTCCCCGAAAGGCGGCGCCGGCAAGACCGTAACCGCAGCGAACGTGGGCCTGCAGCTGGCGATGTGGAGCGAGCCAGAACGGGTCGTCATCATGGACGCCGACTTGCAGTTCGGCGACATCAGCATCGTGTTGCAGATCGACCCGGTCTACACGATCGTTGACGCAGCCAGGGACCTCGACGACCTCGATGAAGACCTGATGCGGAGCCTTCTGACGACCCATCCGTCCGGTTTGAAGGTTCTCGCAGCACCGCTGGAGCCATCCCTTGCCGACGAAGTCTCGACCCAGTCGGTGGTGCGATCCATCGCGATGCTGAAGCGGATGTTCGACTACGTCGTCATCGACACCGCACCGTTTCTCGACGAACCGGTGCTGTCGATCCTCGAGCGGTCGGACGACGTGCTGCTCGTCGTGGACATGGACCTGCCGAGCGTGAAGAACGCCAAGCTCGCACTCGATACGTTGAAGCTGATCAAGTTCCCGTTCGAGAAGATCAAGCTCGTGCTCAATCGGGTGAACTCGAAGGCACGTCTCGACATCGGAGAACTGGAGCGTTCGCTTGATCTCGAGGTGCAGGCTGCGGTCTCTTCTGACAAACTCGTTCCACGCGCTGTGAACGAAGGGGAGCCGGTTGTCTCGCTCTACCCACGCTCCCGTGTGGCCAGAGATCTGCGTGCTGTGACGCGACTCATCGTCGATGAGAACGTCACACCGAACACGGATTCCGGAGAGGGGTCACGCAAGTGGTTCAGGTAACGGCAAGCGTTGTGCTCCGATCATTGATCATGGAGGTTGAACATGAGTCTCGCTGACCGGGTCAAGGCAGCGAAAGAAGCCGACTCCACTGTCGACAACCAGCGGGAGGAAACCCGTAGGGAGTTGCGCCGCAAACTCCACTACAAGGTGGTCGAAGGCCTCGGTCCGTCGCTGTACGACCGTCAGATGAGCGACGCCGAGTTGAAGCTCCGGGTCATGGAGATGCTCGAGTGGGCCCTCGATCAGGAAGCGTCGGTCGCGCTCTCCCGTACCGACCGCCTCACCCTTCTTCAGGAGATCGCGGACGATGTCCTCGGATATGGTCCCATCGATCCCTTCCTCTCCGACCCGGAGGTGACGGAGGTCATGGTCAATGGACCACACTCCGTCTGGATCGAGCGTCACGGCCGCCTGACCCGAACCGACACTCGTTTCGTCGATGCCACACACCTGGAGCGGATCATCGAGAAGATCGTCGGCCAGGTCGGTCGCCGTATCGACGAGTCGAATCCGATGGTCGACGCCCGTCTCCCCGACGGTTCCCGTGTGAACGCCGTCATCCACCCGCTTGCGATCGGCGGACCCTTCTTGACGATCCGAAAGTTCGCCGTCGATCCTTTCACGATCGACGACCTCATCGCCAACGACACGCTCAACGAGCAGGTCGCCGGGCTGCTGCGCCGTTGCGTCCGGGGCCGTCTCAATATCGTCGTCAGTGGCGCGACCGGTTCAGGTAAGACGACGTTCCTCAACGTGCTGTCGAACTTCATTCCCGAGGACGAACGCATCGTCACGGTCGAGGACGCTGCCGAGTTGCAGTTGAGCCAGATCCACGTTCTGACGATGGAGTCCCGCCCGGCGAACATCGAAGGAACCGGTCAGGTGACCATCCGCGATCTCGTGCGCAACACCCTGCGTATGCGTCCGGACCGGATCATCGTCGGTGAGGTCCGCGGTGGTGAGTCGTTGGACATGTTGCAGGCGATGAACACCGGCCACGATGGGTCGCTCACCACCGTCCACTCCAACTCTCCTCGTGACACGCTGGCCCGCATCGAGACGATGGTGCTCATGGCCGGCATGGATCTCCCCGTCCGGGCCATTCGCGAGCAGGTCGCGTCGGCACTGGACCTCGTCGTGCACGTTCACCGTCTGCGTGATGGAACCCGCCGCGTAACACACGTGACCGAGGTTGTCGGCATGGAAGGCGACATCATCACCCTCCAGGACATCATGCTGTTCGACTACGGCATGGGTGTCGACGAGAACGGCAAGTACCTCGGCCGGCTCAAGGCCACGGGTATCCGCCCGGCGTTCAGCGAGCATCTCGAGAACTTCGGCATCAAGCTCGCCCCAGAACTCTTCGCCCCCGAACCGTTCGCGGTCCGATGAGACGACCGGCACGCTACGGAGTCCTGACGGGCGCAGCAGTTCTCGCGCTCTTCGCTGCCCCGGCCTTCGCGGCCCCTCCGGTGCTGGCATCGTCCGGACCGAAGAACTGGCTCATCATCCTCGCAGCGATCGCCGCAGGTTTCGGAGCGTTCCTGCTGTTGGTCATCCTTTTCGGAGGTGGCAAGACCCAGCGCGACGCAACCATCACAGGGAGATTGAGCGCATACGGTCAGAAGGATCAGACGTCATCCGGCCTGTTCGGACGATTCCGTTTTCTCCGTCGAGCAGCGGCGAAGGCGGACACGATGGCCGAGAGCAGCGGGAATTCCCGGATGATCGAGAGCGCTCTGGAGCAGGCGAACATTCCGATGCGATCGGGTGAAGCGATCATTGCTGCCATCGGAATCGCCGTGATCGTGGGCTTGGTCGTTGGTGCCGTCACTCAATCACTGATTTGGGCCGTCGTCGCTGGGGCCGCTGTATTGATCATTTCGTTCCTCTACGTCAGCCACGTTGCTTCCTCCCAGAGGAAGCGATTCGGCAATCAGTTGCCGGATACGCTCAATCTTCTCGCCACGTCCCTGCGCGCCGGCTACTCGATCATGCAAGCGATTGAGGCCGTGTCCCAGGAAGCCCCGGAGCCGACGAGGAGAGAGTTCATCCGCGCGACATCCGAAGTGCGACTGGGGCGTCCGATGATCGATGCCTTGGCAGACATCGCCGTTCGCATGGAATCTCAGGACTTCGAATGGACGGTGCTGGCCATTTCGATCCAGCGTGAGGTGGGAGGCAACTTGGCAGAGGTGTTACAGACAACGTCCGAGACCATGCTCCAAAGGAACCGGCTACGTCGCGAAATGAAGGCGTTGACGGCCGAAGGCCGCATATCTGCCTACATCATGGGAGGCTTGCCGTTCGTGCTGTTCGGCGTGCTGTTCCTGATCAACCCCGACTATCTCGAACCTCTCTACTCGACGACCCTTGGGTTGGCGATGATGGCGGTCGCTCTCGTCCTCATGGGGTTAGGGATGATCGTGATGTCAAAGATCATCAAGGTGGACGTCTGATGAGCCCAGCACTCTTCGCCGTCCTCGCGATTGGGGTTACAGTCGGTGCGCTCGTCTTCTACGTCGGGATGGGTCTGGTGAAATCCCGGGAGAGTGGTGGTCGGCGACTTGCCGGTCTTCAGACCCGGTCGGATGTGCTGCAGACTGGATTCTCCGAGCGGGCCGTCGCACCGGTGCTCGAGGGTGTCGGGAAGTTTGCTCTTCGATTCACACCAACGGGTTGGGTGGAAGGAGCCCAGCAGAAGCTCGTGCTGGCCGGATGGGCGGATCGGATGGATGGCAACACATGGGCCGCCATCCGGATCATCGTTCTAGTGATCTCAATCGTCCTTGCCCTCGTCGTTCAGGGCCTGCTCGACAGCACCGTTTGGCGCTTCGTTGCATTCGGCGTCATCCTGTTTATCGGATTCTTTGGGCCTTCGGCGATGATGAACCGGAAGATCGATTCGCGTCGGAAGGAGATGGAGAAGCAACTCCCGGATGTCATCGATCTCCTCGTCATTAGCGTCGAAGCCGGTCTGGGTTTCGAGGCGGCGATGGGCCGAGTCGTACAGAACGTACCGGGCGAACTCTCACGGGAGTTCTCACGCACGCTGCAGGAGACACGCGTCGGCGTGAGCCGCAATGTGGCGCTTCGCAGCCTCGCCGAACGGACGGACGTGGACGACCTCAACACATTCATCATGTCGCTGATTCAGGCCGACCAATTCGGCGTTTCGATCGCACGGATGCTGAGAGTCCAGGCCGACGAGATGCGGGTGCGGCGCCGTCAGCGGGCTCAGGAACGAGCCTTCGCGGCGCCGGTGAAGCTTGTGTTTCCTTTGGTGTTCTTCATCTTCCCAGCGATCTTCGTCATTCTGCTCGGTCCCGCGGTGATGAAGATCGCCAAAGTCCTCGGGGATGTGTTCTGACGAACGGATTCGGCAAGGAGATCCGGTGGTAGACCTGCTGCGTCGTTTCCAGATACGCCATCTGTATCCATTGTTTCCCGTGGCGCTCTTCGGAGTCATCACCATCGGCCCGGTGAGGGACAACTCCTTCCTATGGCACATCCGCGCGGGAAGCATGCAATTTGCAGCCCAGAGAGTGCTCACGACGGATCCCTTCTCGTTCATGACCCAGGGAGAGTCCTGGCGGACCCAATCATGGCTGGTGGAACT
>JANTHO010000040.1 GCA_024762335.1 Acidimicrobiia bacterium
TCCTCCCCCTCAGCCTGAATCCCTTGCCCTGTCGACGGTTTAGGAGATGAAGGCGTTCACAGAAAGGGTGAGGGGGTGGACGGCTCTTCGTCTCCACCACGCCAGTGGGGGAGACGCGATCGAGCTGCTGCTCGATCGCAGAGGGGGCGTCCCAAGGCCCCTTGGATGGAGTCCAGTCTCGTCCGGCTTTCCTATGTCCGAGGTGCCCCCTCTGCCCTCCGGGCATCTCCCCCACCTCGGCGGTGGGGGAGAATGAAGAAGAGCCGTAGGGGGTGTCTTGCACCTCGGCGGTGAGAGAGAAAACCTCGGCTGTCGTCCCCTCCACCTGTCCCCCCGACGGCACGGCGGGGGGACGCGGAGGAGCCGCCGGGCTCCGACGCAGGGGGGCTTCCCAGCCGGCCCGGTGACCTTCCTCCCCTTCAGCCTGAATTCCGCGGTTGCTGGAAGGGCGGGCGTCTCGATTCCATCAAACCGTCATCTTCCTCCCCATCAGGGGGAGGTGGCCCGAGCGAAGCGAGGGACGGAGGGGGTCAGGGGCGGCCCCGGCGAAGACGATCAGTTCGCGCCGTCCGCAACGGGCCAGACCACATCCGCCGACTCGATGGAACATCGGGGCCGCGACGATGGGTTGCGGTTTCGCTCAGAGCCATTTGACCCCCTCCGTCGGCTCCTTCGTCGCCGACACCTCCCCCTGAGGGGGAGGAAAAGAGCGTGAAGCGCTGCAGCCTCACCGATCGAAGGCGCGGCACGGCGGGGGGCCGCTCGGGCCCGACGGGTTAGAACTTCGTCTTCGGTTTCTCTTCGAGGACACCGTCGACGTAGATGTCGACCTTCTCGTTGTAGAAGGAGACGTAGCCGGCGATCTGCTGGGATTCACGGGCCGGTGCGTCGTAGCCCCATACGATGTCATCGTGGGCATCGCCGGTCGTGTTCACCGACCAGTACCGGGCGGTCCCCTTGTAGGGGCAGCGGGTCGCCGTATCCGTTGGTGTGAGAAGCTCGAAGCGCACGTCGGTCTTCGGCAGGTAGTAGCGGACGGGGAGGCCCGTCTCGAACAGGAGCCGCGGCTGGTCGGAGTCGGCGACCGTCACGCCGTCGATATCGACCCGGATGTTGCGGGAACTCTGGAGGATGTCGACCCGGGTGTACGGATCACGCGCGTGGACGTACACCTCTTCCTCTTCCTCGAACCAGGCGTCCATCGCATCCCAGTCGAACGCGATCATCTCGCGCAGTTCCTCGATCGGGGAACCGGCGTGCCGATAGGCGGCCCGTTCGGCGGTGTGGCGGGCACTCGCCACGTCGAACAGATCGGCGTCGCCACGGCTCGGTGAGCGCCTCGTTTCACCGGTTTCGACGAGGGCGTCCATGCGGACGTCGTCGAGCGGGAAGTAGTAGACCGGGTAGTACGGGCGTTCCCACACGAGCTTCGGCCGGGTCGTGTCGGCGATCAGCTCGCCTCCGAGATACACGCGAATTCTCTTCTGTCCGTCTTCAACACGTATGCGTCCGCGAGCCATGGGTTCCCTCTCGTTGCGATGCACCAACCAACGGCGTCGCGGTCCCCGGCATTCCCCGGCTACGGGAGGTCCCGTCAGCCGGTGGAGCGTTCGACGAAACTCCGCATGTCGGCGGCGAGCCTGCGGATCGACGGAGCGTGCACGTACATCATGTGTCCGGCGTCGAAGTACGAGACCTCGATGTTGTCGCGCAATCCGGGTTCGAGGCCGAGATGGGCAATCGTGTGCTCGGTGGCGAAGTATGGGGTTGCGAGATCGAACCAGCCGCTCGCGACGTAGACCTTGAGCAACGGGTTGCGGGTCATCGTGTCGCGCAACGTCTCGGACACGTCGGCGTAGGCGTTCTGGAAGTTCTCGTAGTTCCAGGGCCACACCTTCGGGTTCAGGATCTCGTAAACGAGGTCGCTCTCGTAGTTGAGCTCACGCCGCACGTAGTCGTTGAGCATCGCCGAGTACGGCCCCATCCACACGTCGATCGACGGGTCGTGTTCGAGCATCGATCCGACGTCGTAGCGGTCGACGCCGAGGTAGCGGGAGTCGAGCCGACCCACCGTGACACCCCGGTCGCGCAGCAGTTCCTTCATGAAGTGGAACTTCTCGATTCGCAGATCCGATCGACGCACGAACGTCTCGGACAGCCCCGTGTAGCGGGCGAGGCGTGCTGCGACGGCGTTGAAGGTCTCTTCGTCGATCCGTGAGCCGGCTTCGAGAGCGACGAGGTAGTCGGTGCTTGCGAACGTCTCGACTTCGCCGAGGAGGTCGGTGAGCTCCCGATCCTGCAGGTCCTCGTCGAGGGCCCCGTGGTACCAGGCGGTCGCCGCATACGACGGCAGATAGACGACGTAGGGGAGATCGTTGCCGCGGTGGAACGTGTGGGTTTTCGAGTCGAGCGCGATCGTCTGGAAGTTCAGGACCGACGAGATGAGGATGATCCCGTTGAGGAACAATCCGTACCGGGTCTGGAGATGACCGGCGAGCCCGGCGGACCGGGTCGTGCCGTACGACTCGCCGGCGAGGAACTTGGGTGACGCCCACCGTTCGTACCGGGTGAGGTAGCGACGAATGAAATCGCCGACGGTCTCGATGTCCTTCTCGAAGTGGTGATAGGACCGCTCGTCGTCCTTGTCGATGGCCCGCGTGAACCCGGTGGAGATCGGGTCGATGAACACGAGGTCTGCGTGGGTGAGCAATGTGTGCTCGTTGCCGACGAGCCTCCCCGGCGTCACCGTGTTGTTGCCCTTGTCGTCGAGGTCGACCCGCCGTGGGCCGAGAACGCCCAGATGGAGCCACACCGACGACGATCCCGGCCCACCGTTGAATGCAAAGACGATCGGTCGGGTAGCCGGGTCCTCAACGTCGTCTTTCGTATACGCGGTGAAGAAGAACGATGCCTTCTTCGTGTCATCGTCTTCCTTGAGCACGATGCGACCTGCGGTCGCCGTGTAGGCGATGTCGGTCCCGTCGACGTTGACGGTGTGCTGGGTCGTGACGACGGCCTCTTCGTGATGCTCCGGCGGTGTCTTCCTCTCGTCGTTCGCCTTGTCGGCGTCCTTGGCCTTCTTGGTGGTGTCGTCGCTCACGGATACCTCACAGAACATCGGGTGTGGGCCCCAGTATCCCAGGGTTCAGCACCGGACGGGTCAGGCCAGCAAACTGTTCGGGGCGAAGGTGACGGTCATCGGCCCGACGTCGAGGGTGACGGGGTCGTCGCCTCGATGTCGTCCGGTCTCGACGAACACGCCATCGCGTAGTTCGTATGTCACGACCTCCGGCCCGGTTTCGTCGAGGTCGACGATCCAGTATCGGGGTAGGCCGGCTTCGGCGTACTTGCGGTACTTGCGGATCAGGTCCGCTCCCCGGTCCGTCGAGAGCACCTCGACGGCGAGATGTGGTGTTGCCGTGAGATACAGATTCTCGGTGGTCTCATCGAACACGATGACATCGGGGATGAACTCGTCGCCACCGGGCTTCCATCCCCAGGCGACGCGAACGTGGACTTCAGCGGGTGTCGCCGCGATCAAGAGTCGGGCAAGGTTGAATGACACATCCTGATGTGGTCCGGTCGGCGCTGCGCTCATGACGAGAGCGCCGTCGATGTATTCGCCGCGGACGTCGTCTCCAAGGTCCTGGTACTCGTCCCACGACATGGGGATGCGGGCCCTCTGGTCGGTTGTTGCCATCGTGACATTCACGGTACCCCCTCCAAACGGGATGCGATAGCGACAACGTACGACAACGGAGTGACAGAATCGATCTCACCGGGTGATGCCGTGTTCGGGGTCTGGACGGCCGAGCCTCTCCTGCATCCGGCTACGTGCCGAGGAGAACGTGACAACACGCCCGGGGCATCCCCACCCGATGCCGGGTCAGCCGTCAATCTGTTCGAGTACCTGCGAGACGAACGAGACGGCGCCCTTGTCGATTTCGCCGTGGTAGATCGGATGCGACGCCACAACTTCTCCACCCTTGAGTATGAAGCCCTCCGTCATCTTGCGGAGGACCTCGGACGTCCGCGCCGTGACATCGGCGAAGGAGTGGGGGAAGAAGCCGAACGTACAGAACACACCCACCGGCTGGCCTTCGAGCGTCGGCAGGCTCCCGATCCAGGTCGCCATTCGCTGAGCGGCGTCACCGCCGAACGGCGTCTCACCCTGAATCCGGCATCCGGCTACAACGACGTCGGCCGCAACCAGGTGGTCGGGGATGGCATCGTCGATCGAGCACAGGAGGGTCGCGACGCCGTGCGACGCAGCAGCCTCGGCGATTGCTTCCGCTGCCTGGCTCACTTTGCCGCTGCGGCTCTCGCACACGACATACATGTCCATGGCCCAATCCTACGCGTACCCGGCCGGCCGTTGGGGGGGGTAATCAGGCGAGGGTGGCGACCATGATGGCCTTGATGGTGTGGAGGCGGTTTTCTGCCTGGTCGAAGACGATGCTGGCGGTCGATTCGAAGACGTCGTCGGTGACTTCGAGACCGTCGGGCATGTCCGTGTGTTCCATCATGTCCCTGCCGACCACCGTGTTCATGTCGTGGAAGCCGGGCAGGCAATGCATGAAGGACACGCCGTCGGTCCCCGATGCTGCCATCAGATCCGCGTTGACCTGATACGGCTTCAACAACCCGACCCGGTCCGTCCACACGTCCTTCGGTTCACCCATCGACACCCACACGTCCGTATGGATGAAATCGACACCCCGTACGGCCTCTTCCGGGTCGTCGGTGACCGTGATCGTCGCCCCGGTGCGTTCGGCGATCTCTCCGGCCACTTCGAGCACGTCGGCGGGTGGTGCCAACTCGGCGGGGCCGCCAAGA
Organism: Acidimicrobiia bacterium; assembly: GCA_024762335.1. Taxonomy (GTDB): domain Bacteria; phylum Actinomycetota; class Acidimicrobiia; order Spongiisociales; family UBA5794; genus JAHEEL01. The sequence continues at coordinate 4,837 of JANTHO010000040.1, forward strand.
CGCAGATCGGAACCCATCAACGCCGCCATCACGATGTGCGAACGGGCCATGTTGAACCGCAGATCCCCCATGAACGCATACGAGATCTTGTCGTACGGCTTCTTCGACGCCTCATGCATTGTGAGGAAATCAGCCAGCATCTGCGTCGGATGCCACTCCGCGGTCAACCCGTTGTAGACCGGGACACCGGCATTGGCGGCAAGCACTTCGATATCGGCCTGACGGGACCCCCGATACTCGATCGCGTCGTACATGCGGCCCAACACCCGTGCCGTGTCCGCGATCGATTCCTTGTGACCCATCTGCGACCCGGACGGATCCAGATACGTCACATGGGCGCCCTGATCGAACGCCGCGACCTCGAACGCCGCCCGGGTCCGCGTCGACGTCTTCTCGAACAACAACGCGATGTTCTTCCCCGCGAGTTTCGGCTGCTCCGTGCCGGCGTACTTCGCCGTCTTCAACGCCCCCGACAGGTCCAACAGGAACGCCATCTCCTTCGGAGTGAAATCCAGTTCCTTGACGAAACTCCGGTTCTTCAAGTTGTACGCCATATTCGTGTCCTCCGTCGAGCCGTGGTCGATGTGGACCCGACGATACCGGGGCCGCGACCGCTGCGGTCACCCGCTCCAGGTGTCGAGGAACCGTTCGAGCCTCGGGAACGCCACGTCGTAGTAGGCAGACGGGTCGTCCTGGAGGTTCGCGACGTAGTTGATGAAACTGATCGTGCGTGCCGCCATGAAGTGTTCGAGTTCCCCCTCGTAGGTGACCGGCCACGGGGCGACGGACCGGTAGCCCGCTTCGAATGCGGCCCGCAATTCGGCGTAGTCGGGACGGGTCCTCTCATAGAACAGGGTGATGGCGACGTCCTGGACCCGGTGGCCCCACGTGACGTCCTCGAAGTCGAAGGCGATGAGGCGGTTGCGGTAGGTGTGGACGTTGTCGGGGTGAAGGTCGCCGTGGATCACCTGCGCTCCGGCCGGGTCGAGGCGGGCGAACGCCCCTTCGACGGCGGCGATTGATCGGTCGAGGATCTCCCGACGCCCGCCCTCGAAATAGCGGGCCATCTTCGGGTCGAAGACGACGACCGGATCGACGGCCTCATCCCAGTAGAAGACCCGATCCCACGCCATCGGGGGATGCGGTGGGGTGAACCCTGCACCGTGGAGGTGGAGGTTGGCGGAGAGCGTGCCGAGTCGCCGGTATCCGGCCGTGGTGGGGGCGGCTCCCAGGATCCGTCCCGGCACCCACTCGAACAGGACGCATCGGCGTTCACCGGGAACGCCCGGGGCCGAGGCGTACACATAGCGACGGCCGTCGGACGCAGGCACGAAACGCACAACGTCGAGATCGGTCTCGCGGGCAAGCGCATCGAGCCAGGCCAGTTCGATGTCGACGTGCTCGTCGGAGTGATCCCGGTGGAGATCGACACGCAGCGCATACGGGCCGTCTGCGGTATCGACCCGGAAGATGACGTTCGTGAATCCGCCGACCAGCCGCATCCGGATCGGCTCGATCGGAAACTCGGCCAACGCCGCCTCCGCCAACGGGCGCAGCCGCCGGATCTGCCCCGCTTCGGTGAGTGAATCCCATGGACGCATCACCGAACGGTACCGCCTGCCGACGACTCATCCGAGCGTTCGATCCCGACTGCCTGTCGGTAGCTGTCGGAGATAGCGTTCCGAAGACCGGGCATGTGGCGGACTCCGATGGGTCCGGTCACGACCGGTGGGCCAGACGGAGACGAATCTGATGAATTCCGAACTGAGCATCGCGGGAGCGTCGTTCGCTCATCCAGGTGTCGACGCCCTGGAGCGGGTTCCGTTGAGCCTCAGCGGGACCGGGTTGCAGGAGTCTCTCGAGCACGTCGCTGCACTCGGTGTTGACGTGTTCGTTCTGTCCACCTGCCTGCGAGTCGAGGTCGTCACAACCGGCTGTGAACGGGCGCTCGAACGGGCGCTCCGGCTGCTTTACGGCGACGGGCCTCTCCCCGATCCGGTCGTGCGACGCGATCGGGACGTACTCGAGCATCTCACCCGCATCGCCGCCGGACTCGAAAGTCCGATCATCGGGGAGCAGGAGATCCTCGGCCAGATGCGTGCAGCCATCGAAGCCGGCAAGGATGCCGGAACCATCGGAGGGGTGTTCGGGCGGGTGCTCGACGCCGCCGTCGGGGAGGCCCGCGCGGCCCGGAAGTCCCTTGTTGAGTCGGCGGCCGGGTCGATGGCCATCATCGCCGCCGATATCGCGAACGGCACCGAACGGGTGGGTGTGTTCGGTGCCGGAAAGATGGCCCACGCCGCAACCGACCTGCTCCGTTCCCGGGGAACGCACGTGACCGTGTATGCGAGACGGCCCGATGCCGTTTCGTTTCCGACGGACGGTGTGCGTCCGATGGCAGATGCCCCGATCGCGCTCGAAACCTTCCCGGTCATCATCTCAGCGACGTCGTCGAAGCGGGAACTGTTCAGCCCCGACGTGCTCGACGGGGCTCTCGACCGGCGCCCCTCCCCGCTCACGCTCATCGATCTGGCGATGCCCCCCGATTTCGTCCCCCGGACGGGTTCCGATCGTCTCGTCTATCTGAACCTCGACGACCTCGCCGATCGGACACAGCGGTTCCACGACCAGAGTGGCGTCGATCAGCAGGTCACTCGGGGGGTCGGCGATCGGTGGATCCGGCTCGAGAACAACCAGAAGGTCGGTCCCGTCATCGCAGCGATGCTCGACGAGGCGAACCGGGCCGTCGACGAAGAAGTGCGCCGCTTCGCCGGTCGGCTCGACGCGAACCCGGACCAGATCGAGGTGCTGGAGCAACTTGCCAACACCGTGGCGCACCGGGTACTGCACCGTCCTCTCTCGTTCCTGTCGTCGAGCGAGCACGGGGCCGCCGCTGCACCGATGTGTGCCGAAATGTTCGGAGTCGCCGATGCGAACTGAGGTGCGTCTCGCCACCCGCCGATCGGCTCTTGCCCTGCGGCAGGCGAACCGGGTCGCCGATCGGCTCCGTGCCGTCGACTCGGGGCTCGATGTGACGCTCGTCGAGATCGACTCGACCGGCGATCTCGACCGAACCTCACCGGTCGCGACGCTCACCGAGATGGGGGCGTTCGTTCGCAGCGTCCAGGCCGCCGTTCTCGACGGGCGTGCCGACGCGGCCGTGCATTCACTCAAAGACCTTCCCACCACCGGACCCGACGGCCTCAGCCTCATCGCCTTTCCGGAACGCGCCGTTCCGTGGGACGCGATGGTCGGGTCCACCCTGGCGAACCTTCCCCCGGGTGCCGTCGTCGGCACGGGGAGTCCGCGCCGTATCAGCCAGCTCCGAGCCGGACGGCCGGATCTCGTGACGGTTGAGCTGCGAGGCAACGTCGATACCCGTCTGCGGAAGATCTCCGACGGTGTCGTCGACGCCGGGATCCTCGCCGCCGCAGGCCTCATCCGGCTCGGCCACGCCGACCGGATGGCAGAGACGTTCGACGGCGAGACGATGATCCCGGCCCCGGGCCAGGGAGTACTGGCCGTCGAAACGGCGGACGATCATCCCCTCCGAGACGTCTTCGAAGCGATCGACGACCCGCATCTTCGGCCACTCGTCGAAGCCGAGCGGGGGCTCCTCGTCGCCACCGGCGCCGGATGTCGATCCGCTCTCGGAGCGATCGCGTCGTGGAACGGCGACATGATCCGCATGGACGCGTTCGCCGATGAGAACGGCGGACCGAGACGGGTCAGCGTCATCGGAGCGACCCCCGACGACGTCGTCGGGGCGGTGCGGAACGAGTTCGGCCTATGACGAGCGTCGCGATCACCACCAGCGCGGATCGTTTCGACGAGGCATCCCGGCCGTTCGCCACCCTCGGTTTCGCCCCGGTGTCCTTGCCGTGCATCAGGATCGAGCCATCCGATGGCGACCTGCTCGCCGCGGCCGCGACCGTCGCTGCCGATGTCGACCTCCTCTTCGTCACCTCTGCTCGCACTGTCCGGCTGCTCTGGCCGGATGGGGGCATGCCGCCCGTTCCCACAGCGGCCGTCGGCGCTGCCACCGCCCGGGCCGTCACCGCAGCCGGAGGAGAGGTCACCGTCGTGGGGAACGGCGGCGGACTCGATCTGGTCGAACGCATCCGGTCGCTCCGGGGGATACACAGTGTCTTCTTCCCACACGCCGGCGGCACCGACCCGCGCGTCCTGGATGCGCTCCGGTCGACGGTGGACGTCACTTCCACCATCCCCGTCTACCGGGCGGTTCCCGTCGCTCCCGGTGCAGACCCAGTCGATGCTGTTGCGTTCGCCTCGGCGTCCGCCGTCGACGGATGGTTCCTCACCCGAAACCTCGACGATGTCACGGTCACAGCGATCGGACGACCCACCGCCGACGCGATCGCCGGGCACGGCGCCCGCGTCGACGCGATCGCAGACACCCCCGGATTCGACACGATGGCTTCCGCACTGAGAGAGGTGACGACATGACCGGCTTCCCCGCCGTCAGACCCCGCAGGCTCCGCCACACCCCGACCATCAGGCGCATGGTCAGCGAGACCCGCCTCGACCCGGCCAAACTCGTCCTCCCCGCATTCGTTGTGAACGGTGAAGGGATCGAACAACCCATCGCGTCGATGCCCGGCCATGCCAGGCTTTCGCTCGACCGAGCCGTCGACCTCGCCCGCAGGGCCGCCGGGCTCGGTATCGGGGGCATCATCCTGTTCGGCATCCCCGACGACAAGGACCCGGAAGGCACAGGGGCGTGGGATCCGGACGGACCCGTCCCTCGCGCCCTGCGGGCGATCAAGAACGCCGTCCCCGACCTGGTTCTGTGGGCCGACGTGTGTCTCTGCGAATACACGAGTCACGGCCACTGCGGTCCGCTGCGCGGAACCGAGATCGACAATGATGCGGCGCTCCCCAGCCTCGCCCGGGCCGCCGCCGTCTACGCCGACGCAGGCGCCGACGTGGTTGCCCCCAGCGACATGATGGACGGACGGGTCGCAGCGATCCGCACGGGTCTCGACGCTGCAGGCTATGAGAACATCGCCGTCTGCTCCTATGCCGTGAAGTACGCATCGGCCTACTACGGGCCGTTCCGCGACGCCGCCGACTCGGCCCCCGCGTTCGGCGACCGTCTCACCTATCAGATGGACCCCGCCAACGCCCGGGAGGCCCGGCGCGAGGCGCTCCTCGACGTCGACGAGGGAGCCGACATGATCATGGTCAAACCGGCCGGGCCCTACCAAGACATCATCCGGGACCTGCGCGACCGCATCGACCTGCCGCTCGTCGCCTATCAGGTGTCCGGAGAGATGGCGATGGTCGAAGCCGCCGCTGCCCGGGGATGGATCGACCGGGACCGCATCATTCTCGAGTCTCTCACCGGGATCGTCCGATCCGGCGCCGACATCGTGATCACCTACTTCGCTCTCGACGCAGCCCGACTCATCCAGGAGCAGTCATGACCCCGTTCAAACGTGCCAATCGCGTCATGCCCGGAGGCGTCAACTCGCCGGTCCGGGCATTCCGTGCCGTCGGCGGCGAGCCACCGTTCGCCGTCTCCGGCGACGGAGGATTCATCACCCTCGCCGACGGCCGGGAGGTCGTCGACTTCATCGCCTCGTGGGGCGCCCTCCTCTTCGGCCACGCCTACCAGCCGATCGTCGACGCCGTCCGACGGGCCGCCGTCGACGGCACCTCGTTCGGAATCCCCACCATCGCCGAGGTCGAACTCGCCGAGAAGATCGTCGAGATCACCCCGTCCGTCGAAGTCGTGCGCATGGTCAACAGCGGGACCGAAGCCACCGCATCGGCCATCCGTCTCGCCCGTGCGGCGACGGGACGCCCCGCCGTCGTCAAGTTCGCCGGGTCCTACCACGGCCACGCCGACCCGTTCCTCGTCGACGCCGGAAGTGGCCTCGCGACCTTCGGTGTCCCATCGAGTCCCGGTGTGCCGGACGGCACGGTCGCCGACACCCTCATCGCCGACTACAACGATCTCGCGTCGGTCGAGACCTATCTCGCCACCGGCACGGTCGCCGCGGTCATCGTCGAGCCGGTTGCCGGGAACATGGGATGTGTCCCACCCATCGACGGCTTCCTGGCCGGGCTGCGTCGGTTGTGCGACGAACACGGCACGCTGCTGATCTTCGACGAGGTGATGACGGGCTTCCGGGTGGCAGCCGACTCGGCCCAGGGACGCTACGGCATCACCCCCGACCTGACGACCCTCGGCAAGGTTGTCGCCGGCGGCACACCCGCCGCTGCATACGGGGGACGGGAGTCGCTGATGCGCATGATCGCCCCCGACGGCCCCGTTTACCAGGCCGGCACCCTCGCCGGGAACCCGCTCGCCACCGCCGCCGGACTGGCGTCGCTGACGGCGATCCAGGACGACCCGTCCCTCTACGGCCGGTTCGACGAGGCCGGTGACAAGATTGCCGACCGGCTCCTGTCGACGATGGCCGATGTCGGACTGCCCGGCGTCGTCACCCACGTCGGCGGCATGATCGGTGTCTTCCTCGGTGTCGAACGGGCCACGACCTGGAACGACGTTTCCGGCCTCGACGGCGACCTCTATTCACGGTTCTTCCACGCCGCCCTCGAAGGAGGAGTGCTTCTGCCGCCGTCCCCGTACGAGACGTGGTTCCTGATGGAATCCCATCTCGACGGGCTTCTCGACCGGGCCCTTGACATCCTTGAGCGGGCGATCCGGGAGGCCGTTCGATGAGGCTCCTGTCCGCGATCGCACGCGAACCGCTCGACCGTCCACCCGTGTGGTTCATGCGCCAGGCCGGGCGCTACCTCCCCGAGTACCGGGAGGTGCGGAGTCGCCACTCGTTCCAGGATGCGGTTCGCGACCCTGCGATCGCCTCCGCGATCACGCTCCAACCATGGCGACGCTTCGATGTGGACGCGGCGATCATCTTCTCAGACATCATGACGCCGCTCGAAGGACTCGGCATCGACGTCGCGTTCACTCCCGGCCCCACTCTCGACCCGATGACGATCGGCGAAGTCGCCGCACTCGACAGTCTCGATTCCGGTGCCGTCGACTTCGTCGGCGAGGCGATCGGCCTCGTCCGGAACCATCTCCCCGACGACCGGGCCGTCATCGGCTTCGCCGGCGCGCCCGTCACCCTCGCCGCCTACCTCCTCGAAGGCGGTGGATCGAAGACGTTCCTGCAACTCCGCCGTGCCGTGATCGGAGATCCGGAGGCAACGAGTGACGCTCTGATGTCGCTCGGCCGCTCTATGCACACGTATCTGGGGTCACAGATCGCAGCCGGAGCCGACGTCGTGATGCTTTTCGACTCGTGGGCGGGGATGCTGTCTCGCGACGAGTGGGAACGGTTCGCCCTCCCCGCCGCCCGCGCAGCCCTCGACGGTCTCGATGCGCCGACGATCTACTTCGCTCCCCACGGTCCGCACCTCCTCGACTCGGTCGCCGCCGTCGGTGCCGACGCCTACGGCGTCGACTGGCGTCTTCCGCTTGACGAAGCGTGGCGCCGCATCGGCCACGACCACGCCATCCAGGGCAACCTCGACCCGGCGGTTCTGCTCACCGATCCGGCCACGGTTCGCTCCGCGACGGAACGGGTTCTCAACGAAGCAGCGGGACGGCCCGGACACATCTTCAACCTCGGGCACGGCATCGACCGGGCCACACCGATCGACAACGTCGCTGCCATGGTCGCAACGGTGAAAGGGGAACGACCATGATCGAACTGACCCCCGACCTGCTCGCCCGCTACGACCGGCCCGGCCCCCGCTACACGTCGTATCCGACCGCGGTCGAGTTCAACGACTCGTTCGGCCCCGACGACTACGAGCAGCGTCTCGCCGAAGCGGCGACGACACCGGACGGGCCGCTCAGCCTCTACGTGCATCTGCCGTTCTGCGAGGCCCGTTGTTCGTTCTGCGGCTGCCACGTCGTCATCGCCCGGAGGGAGAGCGTCGCCGACGCCTACCTCGGACGCGTCATCGGCGAAGCGGAAATCCTCGCCGACCGGTTGGGGGAGCGGCGCACCATCACGCAGTACCACTGGGGCGGCGGCACCCCCACGTACTACTCGCCCGACGATCTCGCCACGCTGCACCGGGCGATCCTCAGACACTTTGCCCTCGCCGACGACGCCGAGGTCGCCCTCGAAGTCGACCCCCGGGTCACGACGTCCGATCACCTGGCCATGCTGAAAGAACTCGGCTTCAACCGGCTGTCGCTCGGCGTCCAGGACTTCGACCCGGCCGTCCAGGATGCCATCGGGCGGCATCAGACGATGGACGAAACGCTCGAGTTGTACCGGGAGGCACGGGGACTCGGCTTCGGGTCGATCAACGTCGACCTCATCTACGGCCTGCCCGGCCAGACCGTCGAATCGTTCGGTGTGACTATGGATGAGATCCTCTCCATGCGTCCCGACCGCCTCGCCGTCTACTCCTTCGCCTACGTGCCGTGGGTCAAGCCCAACCAGAAACGCATCGACCCGGAGACACTGCCCGGCCGCGACGACAAGTTCGCCCTGCTGTCCCTCGTTTCGGACCGTCTCGTCTCGGGGGGTTACCGGGCGATCGGCATGGACCACTTCGCCCTTCCCGGCGACGAGTTGAGCATCGCCGCAGCCAACGGCACCCTGTCGCGTAACTTCATGGGGTACACGACGAAGCGGGGTACCGAGATGGTCGCCCTCGGAACGTCCGGCATCTCCGACGTCGCCGGTGCCTACGCCCAGAACCACAAGCGCCTCAACTCGTACTACACGGCGGTCGACGCCGGGCGGTTGCCGATCGAGCGGGGGGTGGCGTTGAGCGACGACGACCGGATCCGCCGATACGTCATCACCGAGCTGATGTGCAACGCGCGGGTGGTCTACACGGATGTGGAGGAGCGGTTCGGGATCGTCTTCGCCGACTACTTCGCAGAAGAACTTGGACGGGTGGCATCCGAACTCGTCCCCGAAGGCATGGCGACGATCGACGATGATCGCATCGGGGCGACCGAGCTCGGTTCGATCTTCATCCGCAACGTCGCCATGACGTTCGACGCCTACCTGGCAACCAAGACGGACCGTCCCGTGTTTTCCCGGACCGTGTGAGAGGAGCAGCGATGTCGAGAACCGGAATCATCGTCGCCCAGATGGGCGGACCGGGCAGCCAGGAGGAGGTCGAGCCGTTCATCCGTGCGATCTTTGAGGACCCGGACCTCGTCCCGATCCCCGGCGGACCGGCCGTGTCGAAAGCGTTCGGCTGGGCCGTAGCGAAAGCACGCGGCCCGTTCGCCCGCCGCAACTATCGGCTCATCGGCGGTGGTTCTCCGATCCTCGATATCACGAACGCGCAGGCCGACCTGCTCCGGGCCGAGCTCGCTCAACGCGGCCACGATGTCCCGGTCGCCGTCGCCATGCGGTACACGCAACCCGACACGGAGGCGGCGGTTCACGCGATGCTGATGGCCGGCGTCGACCGGATCGTCATGCTTCCGCTCTACCCGCAGTACTCGTTCGCGACGACCGGATCGTCGGAGGCGGAACTGCGACGCGTTGTCGGCCGGGTCGCGCCCGGGGTCGACATCGATGTGATCCGCACATGGCACGACCATCCCGGCTACGTCGAGTTCCAGGCGAAGCTGATCCGTGAAGCGCTCGACGACACGCCTGCGGGGACGCCGATCGTGTTCAGCGCCCACGGCCTGCCGGTGCGGGTCGTCGAGCGGGGTGATCCGTATCCGATGGAGACGCAAGCGACGGTCAATGCCGTCATCGCGCAGCTCCCCGATGGCATCGAGATCCGTCTCGGATATCAGTCACGGACCAGGCCAATCAAGTGGATCGGCCCCGGCACAGAGGAGGTTCTCGCCGACCTGGCTTCCGAAGGTCACACGAGCGTGTTGATGGTGCCGCTGTCATTCGTGTCCGACCACATCGAGACGCTCTACGAGGTCGACATGCTGTTCAGGGACAAGGCCGCCGACGTCGGCATCACCGACTACCGCCGTACCGAGATGATGAACGACCGTCCGGAGGTAGGTCCGATGCTCGCCGACGTCGTGGAGGTGGTGCTGTGACCGATGTGATCATCGTCGGGGGAGGTCTGGCCGGCTTGCTCACCGGGGCCGAACTGAAGCGCCGTGGTCGAGACGTCGTCGTTCTCGAAGCCTCGGACCGTCCCGGCGGCGTCGCCCAAACGATCAGCGAAGACGGCTATCTGCTCGAACCGGCGGCCGGCTCGGTGCTGCTCCCGACGCCCGAACTGACGCCGATTCTCGATGCGGCAGGAGTTCGCGTCGTCGAAGCTCTCGCCGGGTCGAAGCGCCGATACGTCTACCTCCGGGACCGGCTCATCGAGGTTCCCGATTCGCCCGCCGTCCTGTTCTCCCCGCTGATCCCGTGGAAGGGGAAGATCCGGGCGGCCCGCGAACCGTGGGTCCGGACCGAACCCACCTCGGACGACGAGTCGATCCTCGACTACCTCAACCGCCGTTTCGGGACCGACATGGGACGTGTGGCGGCGACGCTGATGGCGCACGGCGTGTTCGCCGGCGATCCCGCCCGTCTGTCGATGCGGGGGGCGTTCCCGCGCATCGTCGCATGGGAGGACAACGCCGGATCGCTGATCGGCGGAGGCATCGCGGCGATGCGAAATCGGCCGAAGGACAAGCCGAGGGTCCGCAAGACCGTCCATGTCGCCCCCGGCGGGATGGCCGGCCTCGCCGACGACCTCGCCCGGTACCTCGGCGACGCGCTCCATACCGGGCATCCGGTGCGCAGCGTCACACACACGGAAGGTGGATGGTCGGTCGACGACGAGTTCACCGCCGGATCCGTCATCCTCGCCCTCGCCCCACACCAGGCGACGCCGCTTCTCCCCCATGATCTCGCCGATCTCGTTGGGCGCGGGACGACCGCTCCGGTCGCCGTTGTCGGACTCGGAGGTCGGATGGCGGACATCCCGCTCCCCATCGGATTCGGTGCCCTCATCGGGCCCGACACGGATCTTCATACCCTCGGGATCCTCTTCGAATCCCAGTACGCCGCGGGCCGTGCCCCGGCGGGACATCACCTGGCGAAAGGCATCTACGGCGGCGCCGCCGATCCGGACATCATGGGTCTCAGCGACGAGGAACTCGTCGCGTTGATGATCGAAGAGACGTCCCGGGTGATCGGCATCCCGATCCAACCGACGTGGACGAGGGTTGTGCGCCAGGTACCCGGCATCCCCCAGTACGACGTCGGCCACGTCGGCTGGATGCAGGACATCGACGAACGACTTGCGACCTACCCGGGCCTGCACCTGGCCGGCTGGGGCTACCGGGGTATCGGCCTGTCAGGTCTCGGCATCGAAGCGGTCGCACTCGCCGACACCATCCTCAACAACAGATAGCCACCCGCAGCCGCACGGCCGAGCCCGGTTCCACGATCCCCATTCTCCCCCACCGCCGAGCCTGAATCCGTGGTTCCCCTGAGCAACAGGACCGGTTCCCATTCTCCCCCACCGGCCGAGGTGGGGGAGATGCCGGGAGGGCAGAGGGGGCCTCTCGGAGGCAGAAGAGCCATATGCAGACCGGATGCAGCCCCGTTCCGTCGGGGCGCCCCGTCTGCGATCGAGCAACAGCTCGATCGCGTCTCCCGCACTGACGTGGTGGAGACGAAGAACCGCCCACGTACTCACCATTTGTGTGAACTCCGCCGTCGGCACTAACCGTCTGTCGCAGGTCTTCGAACGCGTTGCAGCATGTTGTACGTTCGACCGGCAGAGATCATCCGGCAGGCGGTCCGCGATGCTCTGGACGAGCGGACGGCGCCCGAGCCCAGGCTGCCGTTGTCTCACGGAACCCCGGGCGATCCTGCGATTGCCGAGCGGGTCGATGAAACCCTCGAAGGATTCGGCGGCGGATGATTCTGCTGGACACGAGCGGCCTGCTTCCCCTCTCTTCTCCGGCCAACGTCAGCACGAGGCTTGCGCTGCAGCCCTCCGCGAGGCCGAGCCGCCGTTGATCATCTCGTCGTTCGTGCTTGCCGAACTCGACTACCTCATCACGAAGAATGCAGGGGTCGAAGCCGAACTCGAGTTCCTGGTTGACGTCGCCGCAGGCGCATACGAGGTGGCGTCGTTCGCTGAGCGGTACGGGACGGCCGACGTGCTCACACTCGACGAACGCCACTTCCGGTCGCTGCGGACGAAGCACGGCGACGCCTTCCGCCTTCTCCCTGCAGACGGCCGACCGAGCTAACCGGCCGGCTACTGCTCGTACTCGGGATGGTCGGCGATGAACCTGTCGAGGCTGCGCATAGCGGTCGACCGCACCTTGTTCTGGATCGGGGGACTCCATCCCAACAGCGTGCCGGTGGCTCCGAGGGCCATGCGAGTCCAGCGCCACAGGTCGAAGTCGTCCCGGTGCCGGATGATCAAGCCGTCGCGGAACTTGAAGGTGGCCTCGACGACGTTGTGGATCTCCGGACCGTCCTTCGTCAACCTGTAACGGGCCTCCCAGTGGGCGCTACCCGTTCCGTCCTCCGCGTGGACGTGGCTGAAGATCACATCGAGTCCCGCTCCGCGTTGACACAGCATGTGCCACATGGCCCGAACCTGGTTGCCACGCAGATCGGTGAATACCGGGTCGGAGAAGTGGATGTCCGTGTGGTAGCAGGCGTTCATGCCGGCATGGTCCCTGCGCTCGAACGCGTCGTAGAACGAGGTGATGAGGTTCGTGTTCGCGGTCATGGCGCCGTCCTCTCTCCGGATACTTCGAACTCGACCGTTCCGAGCCTACCGACGCCATGAGGAGGGTGAGGAGGCGATTGTCGCTCAACTTCCGAACCGGCCTATCGACCCTATAGCTTCGACCCGTGGCCGCCGATATCCGGGAGGAGTAATTGAGCGAGAGAGGGAACCTACATGAGGGTGAAGTTGCTGGTGTTGTCGGCCGTCATGGTGACCGCGGGCGCCGCGTGCGGGAGTTCGGATGTCTCGGCCTCGACCGATGCATCGCAGGAGGTTGCGCCGACCACTACAGCGGTTGCCGTCGCCGCCGATCGAGACGTCGCTTCGGTCGAGTCGGACGACACGGAGGTTGGCGATGTGGGTCGTACGGAAGGGGAGTCGGGCGTCACCGGCTTCCTCGCCGGGACTCGCGCGGATCTACCTCCGGTATTCGTGATTCCGGCGCCGGCGGGCGGCCAGATCATCAGCACCATCGAGTCAAATGAGGCCTACTCGGCGAGCCTCACCTATGAGGAGGGGCTCTTCGATGAGATCGTCGCCTTCTACGAAGCCTGGGCGGCCGGGAGCGGGGAGCCTTGGGAGTCGTGGGTCAACGAGTTCGACGAAGTCTCCGAGACGGGAACTGTGATGCGTCGGCAGGCCGTGTGGACCGACGATCCAGAAGCACTCGGGGCGTCGACGACCACATCTTTCTCCGTCGGCACGTGCAACGACAATCGTCCGGATGCAGATGGAGGAGTCGCCGTCTGTGTGCACATCAATCAGCCGAAGACCGGCTGACGGACGGCGCGGTTACCGGTTCGCATCGAGCTCGTTGATCTGAAAGATGTCGAAAAAGGCTGTCGGTGGAGTGGCGGATGAGCGAAAGCACGCCCATCCGCACCGATGGGAATGACTCGATGCCCGGCGGGAACCGGTCGAACGGGTCGGGTGGGAGTGACCGCCCGGCGCTCATATCATGAGATCGCAGCCGTTCGATTCTCATGATGTCTTCACCCGCAGCCAGCGCCGTTGACGACCCGTGACGGTTGAATAGGACCGATCCGCCGGAGAGGGCCGTGACCGACACGCTGACACCGAGCAAACACGTGACCGGATCGTCCCGGCGCGCTCGCAAACGGGTCGGGCGCACGCTGAAACTCTTCCTGCTCGAGGCGTTGCTCTTCGCTGCGTTCGTGATCTCTATCGACCTGCCGCTGACCGGCCTCGAGATCCACGAATGGCTCGGCATTGCCCTGGCCATCGCCCTCATCGTCCACATCGTTCAACATGCCGGATGGATTGCGTCGACGTCCCGTCGGTTCGTGACGACCGCCTCGTTCCACAACCGGGTCAACTACCTCCTGATGGTGGCGCTCTTCATCGGCTTCGCTTCGATCACGGTGTCGGGACTCGTCATCTCGCACTTCGCCCTCCCGTTCTTCGGCGCCGATCCACCGGGCGGATGGTTCTGGCACTGGCTGCACGTCTGGTCCGCGGAGTGGATGATCTGGATCATCGCCGTCCACCTCGGGGTGAATTGGTCGTGGGTCGTCAGCGCCACCAGGCGGCTCTTCGGCCGCCGGCCGGCCCGGACGGGAGGCTCGGCATGACGACACTGCGTCGCGTTCTCCTCGTGATCCTCTTCGCTCTCATTCTCCTCGTGTTCTGGGCACAGGTGGCGAAGACCCCGTGGGGGCACACGGTCAATCCGTTCACGGCCGGGCAGCGCTACAGCGACCCGTTCAGCCCGATCGTCCACATCGCGGTGATCATCGGTCTCGTGACCCCGTTGATCATCCTCGTGCGTTCGGCGTGGAAGTGGTTCTCTTTCTCGGTGCTCGGCCGGGAACCCCGCCGCCGCGTCCCTGTGCGCCTCTCCGACGCACGGGGTTCGTCCCGCACCCCGTAGACGCTCGATCGGAACCCACCCGGGACATTTCTCGTCGATGGGCGATCGAAGGTCTTCCAACGCGTATCGCCATCGCATACGTTGCCTTCATGACCGACATCACCGAAGAAGAACGCCAACGGCTCATCCTCGAGGTCAGCCGCAAGGTCGATGCCTTCCGCGAGGAGTACCTCTCGGACGAGCCCGACTGGGATCCGCTCCATGCGGTTCTCCCCATGGAGCATTGCAACGGGTTCATGTGGATGTATCGCATCGAGTGGCGGGGCGAGACGATCGAGCACTACAAACACGGCATCACCCGCCGGTATCTGCTTCTCGACCACAGCGGACATGCCTACCTCTACCGCCCCGATGAGTACATCGAGACACCGGTGGGGATCGCCGTCGAGCTCGTATTCGCTGACATCACGTCGATGGGTGCCACCCGCGAGACCGCCTACAACGAGGCCTACATCCGTGAGAAGCACCGCAAGACGCGTGAGATGGGGTGGACGGTCATCTCGTGACGAGGGGTAGGAATTAAGCCCTACCTCAAGTAGCATGTGGGTATGAAAGTGAGTATCAGCCTCCCCGATGAGGATATTGAGTTCCTCGATGAGTACAGCCGATCGGTGGGATACGCCTCGCGCTCGGCCGCCGTGCATGCAGCCGTGCGTCTGCTGCGCTCGGCCACCCTCGGCGATGCATACGCCGAGGCCTGGGCGGAGTGGTCGGCATCCGATGACGCCGACCTGTGGGATGGAACGGTGAGTGACGGGTTGGTGAGCGGCTGATGCTG
This sequence comes from Acidimicrobiia bacterium, assembly GCA_024762335.1. Lineage (GTDB taxonomy): Bacteria > Actinomycetota > Acidimicrobiia > Spongiisociales > UBA5794 > JAHEEL01. Next base: position 20,208 of record JANTHO010000040.1, read on the forward strand.
CGCGGAGAGATCCGCTTCGTTGACCTCGATCCGACACGTTCCGGGGAAGCAGACAAGCGCCGGCCCGCGGTGATCGTGTCGAACGACGGCGCCAACACGACGGCAGCGAGGCTGGGCCGGGGCGTTGTCACGGTTGTGCCGGTCACTTCGAACGTTGACCGGATCTACCCGTTCCAGGTGCTGCTTCCCGCGGACGAGTCGGGTCTCGGCGCCGACTCGAAGGTGCAGGCGGAGCAGATCCGGTCGGTGTCCGTCGACCGCGTGGCCGGGCGGATCGGAATCGTGCCGGCTCCGCTGATGGGCGAGGTCGATGAGGCGATCCGGCTCCACCTGGCGTTGTAAGGAAGGTCTGTCGGTGCGTTGGCGACGGTGCTTCGTCAGACACCGGCGACGATGGCCGGAATCTCGCTGAGGCTTGTGACCCGGTAGGTGGCGTCGGATGGTGCCCCGTCCGGTGCAGCCGGGGCGTACCAGCAGGTGTCGATGCCGAAGGCGATACCGCCTGCCATGTCCGAAGTGAGGCTGTCGCCGATCATGAGCGTCGTCGCCTTGTCCGGCCGGCCGAGTTGATCGAAGACGATGTCGAAGATCTCCGGGTGCGGCTTTGCGACACCGACCTCGCCGGATATGACGATGGCGTCGAAGTACCGGTCCAGGTCGAGGCGGCCGATCTTGGCCCGGGCGACCGCTCCGATGCCGTTGGAGAGCAGCGCCAGGGTTGCCTGCGGGGCGAGCTGATCGAGAAGTTCGCCGGCGCCGGGAAGAAGCTCACCGTGGTGGCCGAGACCTGTGATGTAGTCGTTCGCCATCACGTCGGCGTCGGCATCGAGTCCGAACCGGTTGATCAGTTCCTTGAACCGCATCGTTCCGACCTGGTTCGGGGTGAGTTCGCCCTGCTCGACGCGTTTCCAGAGAGCGAGATTGATTCCATCGAATGCGTCCCGGTGGCCGTTCGGTTCGGCGACGCCGGCCCGGGCGAGGGTCGTGGCGAACGCAGCGTCGACGGACGCATCGAAATCGAAGAGCGTGTGATCGAGATCGAAGAGAAGGGTCGTGTAGCGCATAGAACCTAACTCGGGGTGGCGGAGAATACGGCGATCTGGGGTTGTCGATCTGGGACCATGGTTCCGTGACCAATCAGAAGGCGATCAGGGCGAAGGTCACCGGCCGGGTTCAGGGCGTCGGCTACCGGTACACGGCGGCGCACACGGCACGCCAACTCGGCCTGGCAGGCTGGGTGCGCAACGCCCCGGACGGGTCGGTCGAGACCCGGGCACAGGGCGACGAGGATGCGGTCGAGCGGTTCATCGCGTTCCTGTGGCGAGGACCGATATCCGCAGAGGTCCGATCTGTCGACGTGACCCCCGTCGAACCCGATCCGTCGCCAACCGGATTCGCTATACGTTCCTGATCGGTACCGGCCCCTTTTCCCAACATGTCCCTCAAAGCCGCACGCGTCGTCTGGGAGGACGTGACGAACGATCCGCGGTTTCTCCCCCTTTTCCACTTGTCCCCCGTCACTTGCTCCGGGGGGATGGGCTTGAGGGTGTGGCGTTGCTCTACGTCGGAGCAACTTCGGGAATCTCGTCGCGGAGCGGCATCAGCCCGACGTGCCACGCACGATGGCCGACACTTCGGTGCCGAGCATCTCGATCGACGCCAGTGCCTTGTCGTGCGGGACGGCGCCGGCGGTGTGGAGCATGAATCGTTCGATGCCGAGGATCTCTCTCCATCGCAGGATCTTCGCAGCGACCGTCTCCGGGTCGCCGATGACGAGGGAACCTTCGGGGCTGCGCATCCAGTCGAACTGCCCCCTCGTGATTGGCGACCATCCCCGCTCGCGTCCGATGCGATCCATGGTGGCAGTGAACTGTTGATACACGTCATCAGCCGCTTGCTCGTTGGTCTCGGCGATGTGGCCGAGGCCGTGGACGGCGAGCGGCAGCGTCTCAGGGTCGAAGCCGGAGTCTTCGAGGGTCCGGCGATACAGATCCGCCAGCGCACGGAACCGGGCCGGATCTCCTCCGATGATGGCCAGCGCCACACGCAGACCGAGCCTTGCGGCACGCACGATCGACGCCGGCGTGCCGCCGACCCCGACCCAGATCGGCAGCGGGTCCTGGACCGGTCGGGGGTAGATTGCCTGATCGTCGAGCGGGGGGCGGAACCGTCCCCGCCACGTCACCCGCTCGTGATCGCGGATCGTCAGGAGCAGATCGAGCTTCTCGGCGAAGAGTTCGTTGTAGTCGCCGAGCGAGTAGCCGAACAGGGGAAACGACTCGGTGAATGATCCCCGGCCGACGAGGAGTTCGGCGCGGCCCGATGAGATCAAGTCGAGGGTGGCGAAATCCTGGAACGTGCGGACCGGGTCAGCAGAGGAAAGCACGATGACGGCTGAGCTGAGGCGGATCCGCTCGGTACGTGCCGCCGCCGCTGCAAGCGTGATTGCGGGAGCCGACGCCGCCATGTCCACGCGATGATGCTCTCCGAGTCCGTAGACGTCGAGACCGACCCGGTCGGCCGTCACGATCTCTTCGATCACGTTCCGAAGACGCTCACCGTGGCCGACGATCCGGTCGCCGACGGGTTCGGGTGGGGCTTCGGCGAAGCTCGTGAAACCGAGCTCGAACATGGGGTCTCCTTCGGATCGTCGCGTCGCGGGTTCAACGCTACGGCGGGCGCGGTTCTTCCGGGCGACGATCCGTCGGGCTCCCTACGCGACGTCGACCTCCACCGGCATCGGGTAGCCGAGCGCCGCGAGTCGTTCGACGACTCTCGCTGAATGTTCGGCTGTGGTGTGGTCCGCGAGCGATCCGGCGCAGATCGAGCACGGGCGCATGGCGGCACCCCGGTCGTAGAGGGCGCGACGCCGATGGCCGGGATCGACGCAGCCGACTCGGCCACACAACGGACAGGGCGGTGTCTGCATCGGTGTTCCTCGCTTCTTCGCTACCGATGACATCGGCACGCGGTGAGCGGTCCTTGACGCGATCGGAACGATCCGGTGACGAGTCCGACATGGTCCCGTGCTCTCCGGTCGTGCGCTTCGCATCCGGTGCACGGCCCGATCACACGAACTGCAGGGAACCTGCGGGGTCGCGGCCGACGTCGAACCATCATGAAGTGGGCGGCAATCATCGCAATCGGCCTCATCGTCTCGGCGTGTGCATCGTCTCCGTCCGGCGTCGACGGCACCACCACGACCGAGGCGAAAGCCACCACGACGACGATCCCGGAACCGGGGGTGCCGGTCGTGACGATCGTCGACGAGGGTGGTTGTTTCATGGCGGGACCGAATTGCGCCACATATGTCGTCTCCTCCGACGGCACCGTCGAAGTGCTCAGGACCGG